>DATENM010000025.1 GCA_035275065.1 Blastocatellia bacterium | reverse complement strand
CCGGCGTTAACCGGCTGAATATCCATAAATGCCGAACAGAGGTTATCCCGATAAACAAAGCTGGCTTCCATCTCGCCGTTTAGGAGCTTACAGAATACACAGTCTTTTTCATCAGCCATGATAAGCCTCATAGATTCGTGCAGCCGCCTAACGCCCGCGTTCAGCGGGGCCGCGTGAGGCACTCCGATGTTGATGAGAGATTCGCGGCGCGGCCTCCGCTGCAACGCCTTGTTAGACCCGCTTTGGGAGACATATCCCCTTCAATTCTTGGCAAAACGGACTCTTATCTCAGAGACAACTACGAAGCAATCAGGAAGTCGGTCAGCGTATGCTTCCAATAGTCGCCGGAGAGTCTCCACCTTGTTGCTTGCTCTTTCGTCTTTCAAGCGCAAGAAAATAACGCCTCGGTGTGGTCGGTGCTCTCGGTAAACCTTTTCTCCGAAGTCCTTATCATTGGTAATCAGAACCCAGTTCTCGTCAAAGGCCTTTACGATAATTGCCTCGTCATCCATTCCGCGTGCTTGTTCATAAACGGAGAAGACATTATGTCCCTGCCCCCTCAACCACCTCGCTACTTTGGGCCCTGTACACTCATCGACAAGGAAACGCACTTACGTGGCCTCCACCGCCAAGGGCATAAAGGTGGTGTCTTCCAAAGACTTGGTCGCAAATAAGAAGCAAGCCTGAATATCTTCCTGTGTGAGTCCTTCGTATTCTTCTAATATATCTTTTACAGTCGCACCATAAGCCAGCAAGTTCAGGATATATTCAACCGTCAACCGGGTTCCTTTTATGACTGGCTTCCCGACCATGACTTTGGGGTTCAGGGTAATCCGATCAAGTAATTGTTGCTCTTCCATAGCCGTTATCTCCTACCAGAACTTTAGCACAATCTGCTCTGCCAGGCATTGGTCTGCTGCGAGTCGGTGGGTCTAACGCCCGCGTTCAGCGGGGCCGTGAGCGGCATTCCGCTACCGATGACTACCGCACTCACGGCCTCCGCTGCAACGCTTTGTTGGGCGCCGCCGCAACCATTAGCCTTGCCAACTCGTCACCCCATCCGCCCCGA
>DATENM010000024.1 GCA_035275065.1 Blastocatellia bacterium | reverse complement strand
AAAGCCAAGCCAACCTGATAGTAGAAAGGTGCTCCCAACTGTTCATCGTAGACTCTCACAAACAGTGCTGCCGGCCAGAACAGCACCTTGCCTACACTGAATGGCAAGAAGCTTAACATCAGCCCAAATACGCTGGTGAGGCCAGCGCCAAGCAGCAGCGATAATCGAATGCGCCGAACGACAATGCCGTTGCCAAGATGTTTTGATGACGTCCCGCTCATACCGATTCTACCTGCGCAAAGGGGCCTAACGCCCGCGTTCAGCGGGGCCGCGAACGGCCTCACCAGCAACCATATGAGCTGTGCTTCGCGGCCTCCGCTGCAACGCCTTGTTAGATGCGGCTTAAGCTAGGCAGCCGCTCTTCTTCATCCGTTGTGGGGTCCGGGCGAGAAACGACTCGGTCTTTGTATCGCTTTTGTATTTCTAGTGCGCTGGAGAATATTCGCTCAAAATCATCCCCATTCTCTGCCTCTATCTCATGGCGAATCTTCCGGACTTCCTCTATGATCGGATCATTCCACATATTACACCTCCATCAATTCTTCCGGTGTGCAGATCACCGGTGTACGAATCCCAAGTTTATCATTCACCTCTCCGAGGATTTTCCGCACTCTGCCGCTGGCTATATGTGTACAATTCCAACTGAGCAGGTAATCCATCTTATGCCAGACCGCTACCGCCAAGTGGAAGGCGTCTATTCTCGCTTTCTCCGGGATGTTGATAGCAGCAAAATACGTGGCGGCCAACTCACGTATCTCATCATTCAATTCCAGGATGGGTAGCCCAGCAATAGCGTCCATTCGCTTCTGGGCTGCGCCTTTGTCCCCTCTTGATGCCTCTTGTATGACAAACGGAGAAACGAAGCATTCAACCTGCGGGCGTACATTGTCCCACCACTCATCGGTAAGCTGTTGGTGTGCTGCAACAATCAAATCTCTGCTCGGCCTTGCAGTCAGGTAGCTAATGACGCTGGTTTCGATGTAGATTGCTGGCTTCACGAAAGGAGTATATCAGAATCAATTTCGCTCCGGGTCATTCCCATCGCCATGACTAATTGCAGCTTCAAGTTGCCAGCGAGCATCTAACGCTCGACATTACCGGGCGCGGCATGGTGCAATCGCAGGACGATGAGAAGCCCGCTTGCCGCGCTCCGGTGCATGTCGTTGTTAGGCGCGGCTTGCATAAGTGATCTTTCTCCAAACCTTTTCATACGGCCCAAGCTCAAAGGTAAACTTGAACCCTTCATACTTCCAGTATTTGGCTGTTGTACCTTCCATCTCCTCATTCCTGTAAGGCTGGTAGAATTCCGACCAGCTCACCTTGTCCTTCTCGATGGCTATTCGCGCACCTAATGGCCAGCAGACAATAATCCCGCAAGGGCAGCCCAGTAATAGCACTCGGTTCTTCCCCAGTGCGCCTGCTTCCGAAGGCTCGCCGAATAAGTGGCGCGATGGCGGAGCAAAATATTCCACTGGCAAAGATTCATAGCTTCCCGCTAAATCGGCATAGCCTTCAGACTGCGTGTAAGGCAATTCGATTTCTCGAACCCAATCTTGCAGCCGCCGGCCATCAATAATGAGATCAGCTACCAGCCCCAGTCCGCTTTCAGGGTCTGAATCTCTCGTTTGGATTTCCAGAACATTGCTCATCGAATTTCATCCGCGCCTAACGAACACACATCACCGGGCCGCGACAACGGCATTGGCCGAAAGATAAGAACTCCGCCGTCGCGGCTCCGGTGCATGTCGTTGTTAGACCCCGTTTCAATCTCTCAGAGACCCCTTTTCTTCTGGCCTCAACACTACAGGCCGCCTGTGTCATCGCCCATTCAAGTCTTCAAAGTGAAAGATCAATAGATAGATCATCCAATACAGAAGAGCTAGAAACCCGCCCCAGGCGAGGGGCCCCAATACCTTAAACAGGCTTTTCCTCCAAATCTGTTCTTCGATTAAGTTCAGGGGATCGGCAATGTTCTTTATCCCCATGGCATAGATTACTATGATGTAGATGCCCAGGATAACTAGCCAGGCCAGCGCCAAGTGCTTGCTAATGAGCCAAGCGACCAACCACAACAGCGGCGCACCGATAAATTGCCACGCCTTATGAATCCGTGCCTCTATATTTACAGGCTTCTTCGCGCCATTCGTTGATTCCATAGTTACCCTGGCATATCCATAGAGTCAGTGTACCGGGGTCTAACGAACACACATCACCGGGCCGCCGAACGGCATTGCGGGAAACGACGTGAACTCCGCTTCGGCGGCTCCGGTGCATGTCGTTGTTAGGCGGCCTGGCATCGCTTCCTGCCCTCTTGCTTCACTCAATGCTGCTCCCCCTTGCGCCTTCGGGCCTCTTCGTCCTGCCTCCTCAATCTGCTATTGCCGGTTGCCGGCCTTCG
>DATENM010000023.1 GCA_035275065.1 Blastocatellia bacterium | reverse complement strand
TTAGATCGAGATAGTTGGCGCTGCATCTCTCTGCCGCGCAGAGTGAGTGGCGCGCTTCAGGCGGTGGAGTTTCTAACTCAGGAACAAGCTGATAAGCTTATCTCAGAGTGTAATAGAAATATGAGTTGAGATTGGGGTTGCGCAAAGAAGCGCGGCCCTTTGCTTCTAATAGTCACAGGGTTGTGATATGGATTGCGCGCCCGGTGATCTTAGAGCCTTGTATAATCGCCTGCGCTGCTGGTTATTATGTCATTCCTTTCTAGAGGTCTTTAAACCATACAGACAATCAATGCCCGAAAGTAATTCTTCTACCAATCATTTTGAATGCGGTCTGTCAATTTGATTTAATAAGCCAACCCGCCTTATCAATAAATGCAAGGTTTAGAATACAAATCTTCTTGGAATGGGAATTGCTCATCCGATGCCCGCAACGAATACTTATGCAAACTTGGAGATAAATCCATGATAGGCAGCGGCAGGCTAAGGGCAAAATCTAAGCGGACAACTTCTCTCATTTTACTTCTCTGCTTATTTGTCGGCTTTACGCAATTCGGCAGAACTTCGGCTCGCGGTAGTACCAGAGTACCGGAAGGAGAAAAAATATCCGCCGACTACAAGCTTTCTCCGGACCTGCGCGACCGGGTGCGATTATTGGGGGCATCGAAGGTTGAGTCCGGCAATGCAAGCCAGCCGGGAGAAGATCGCGTCAGGGTCATTCTTCAGTTGAAAGTTCGAGACCACAGCCATATTGATGGGCTGCTGAATGACGAAAGCGTCTCGACAGTGGATGAACTTCAAAGCTTCAACTCAAGAGTCGTAGAGTTGCCCGTTAGCAAGTTGCGCCGTATCGCCGCTTCCGATGACGTGGCTCACATTTCATTGGACAGGTCGCTACAGTCTCTCGGCCATATTGATGCCGAGACCGGCGTAAAGGAAATGCGACAAGCCAACGGCAACAGCGGCATAGAGGGTAAGGATGTAGGTATTGCCATAGTAGACTCCGGCATCTACAAGGACCACCATTCCCTGGGCGGGCGCATAGACGTGAAGCTGGATTTCACGGGCGAAGGGATTATCGAAGAGGACCCTTACGGGCATGGCACTCACGTGGCCGCGATGGCTGCCGCCAATGAACACGTTGCGCATGGGGCCTACGAGGGGCCTGCAGTCTCTTCAAAGATAATTAACCTTCGTGTCCTTGACTCGCAAGGCATCGGCCTGTCGTCAACTTTGCTGAGAGCGCTTGACTGGGTTCTGGCTCCGGCTGACCCTAACAAGCCGTCCGGAGAGAGGAACTACCAGAAATACAAGATTCGGGTTGTAAACTTGAGCCTGGGCACATTGGCGGTTGATTCTTATGCGAACGACCCGCTGTGCCGCGCCGTACGCAGGCTCGTAAACGCTGGAATTGTCGTCGTCGTGGCGGCAGGGAATAATGGGAAAGACAGCGAAGGCAATAAGCTCTATGGGCATATACACTCGCCGGGCAACGAGCCGTCCGCGATCACCGTGGGTGCGGTTAATACATTCGGCACGGATGTCCGCAGCGATGACGGAGTTGCCACTTACAGCTCGCGCGGTCCCACGCGCAGTTATTGGACGGATGCGTTAGGGATAAATCACTACGATAACCTCATCAAACCGGACCTGGTCGCACCGGGCAACAAGATCATAGGCGCGATGTCTAGCGGCAACGCGCTCGTGAGAGATTTCCCTAACCTGAGGGCGAACGTGAGCACCAACCCCGCCCATGAGCAGATGACGCTGAGCGGCACTTCAGTCGCGTCCCCCATTGTATCCGGCGCGGTGGCGCTGATGCTACAGGCTAACCCGAAGCTCACGCCCAATCTGGTTAAGGCGATATTGATGTACACGGCGCAGCCGCTTGCCGGGTATGACACCTTGGAGCAAGGCACGGGGGAGTTGAACGTCGAAGGGGCTGTGCGGCTGGCCAAGCTTGTGCGCACTGACCTGACGAACAACACGCCGCTGGGCGCACCCCTGCTCGTAAGCAGCAACCCGCCCACGCCGCGCACGACCATAGCCGGGCAGACTTTCACCTGGGCGCAGGGGATACTTGCAGACTACACATACTTAACGGGCGTTGAACTGATCACCAAGTATCAGAAAGTCTATGGCACGGGAATGCTGCTGGGCAACGGCGTAGTCATAAACAACGGCATGTTGTTAGGCAACTGGCAGTTGATATCGAACGGAATGCTGCTGGGCAATAACATCATGCTCAGCAACGGCATGCTCTTAGGAAACGGCACTCCGCTTTTGAGCTGCGGAATGCTGCTCGGCAACGGCATGCTCTTAGGAAACGGCATGCTCATAGGGAACGGCGTTGTCAGGAGCGATGGCATGCTCTTAGGCAATGGTGAATTGTGGGGCGACGCAGAGTTGCAATCAATGACCGCTATGGTAGCCGGAGACGATACGCCCTCAATGCCTGTGATAGTAGAGGGCGGCCCTGAGCAATAATCAGCGCCCCCTCGCTTACAGATACCTGCGACAGAAACAAGAGCGCGGAACTAGTCAGATAGCCAACGATTCCGGCTGCTGCCTGATTGCACCTTTTGATGGCAAAAAACACCATTGAGGAAAACTAGATGCAGTCTCTTTTTGCAAAACCAAATATGGTTGCTGGCCTTCAGCCGGGCTTGGCGACTGCAAACGCATTAAGCGTGCGCGCGCTTTCCGCCAGCGATGAGGCTGAAGTCTGGGATTTCTTATCCGCTCGCCCCATCCACACAGTCTTCATGAAAGGCTTCATCAAACAGAACGGCCTGGTTAGCGATTTTAATAGAGGGAAGTTCTACGGCTGTCGCGATATGGAAGGGCGATTGCTGGGGGTCGCTCTTTTAGGTCACATCACCTTGATTGAAACTCGAATTGACGCCGCTTTAAGAGCCTTTGCAAACTACGCGCGCGGCGGCCCATCCATATACATGATTCTTGGTGAGCAAGAGAAGGTCGAGTGTTTCTGGGACTCTTATTCAGCGGGCGCAGTTGAGCCGCGCCAGCAGCGTCGGGAATTGCTGTTCGTGCAAGAGTACCCGCCGCCTATATTCGAACCGCTCCCTGAGTTAAGGGTTGCCACGCCTGATGACCTCCGCATTCTTTTACCCATCTACGGGCAGATGCATAGCCAGGAAAGCGGAGTAAACCCTCTGGAAGTTGACCCTCAAGGGTTCAGCGAGCGGTGGCTGCGTCGAATCGAGCAAAAACAGGCATGGGTTTGGATTAAAGGTGAGAAATTAATATTCAATGCCGATATTATGTGCGATACACCGGATTGCACCTACCTGGAAGGCATCTACGTCGCCCCCAATATGCGCGGCAAAGGGTATGGTCTCAGATGTATGTCGCATCTAAGTCATATGCTGCTGGCTCGCGCCAGGTCGCTTTGCCTTCTCTGCGACGATCAAAACTCGGCAGCTACTAATTTCTTCCAAAAGGCAGGATATGATACGGCAGGCTACTACAAGACTATATTCCTGTCCTGGAAGAGCTAGCCTGAGGATCAAGGAAGAAAATGGGGACCCGCGAAAAAGCGACTAGAGAAAATATCCGACGATGTTATCAGTTAATTGTGACGGTCGCCGGTCTATCATTGTGCGCGCTTTCGGGTGCAAACCTTGCCTTGCTATATGAAACAAGGGACCAGTTGATTGTGCTTGCGCTGATACCGCTGGCCGTCATCGTCGGCGCGTTCCCGCAGAATTTCAAGCTGCCCGTAGGTCTGGCATTCACTCAAGAAGTAATCACCTTCACTCTTACGGACGCGATAGTGATCCTTGTCGCGTGTTGCTATGGGCCTTACCCTGCGATATTAATAGCTGGTATTGAGAGCTTTGTATTGGCGCGGCGCGGAGGCCGTTTGCTTTCGAGCCACCTGTTTTCGTCCGGGATGATGTCGCTCAGCGCGGCAGCCGCTTCCGCCGTTTTGAGCAGCGGGCTTTACTTTATTTTCGGCCAGGCTAGCGCGGGCGCAAATCAGAGCCTTGCTGCCGTCGCCATCTCAATGTTTCTGGCCAGCATCGCGCATTTTACCGTAAACGCAGTTTTGCTTTCGACGCTCATAGCGCTGCGTCATGGGAAGTCAATCCTGCATAGCTGGAAAGATTTTCTTTGGGCCGCCCCCATGTATCTGCCGACCGGAACTGCGGCCAGCTTGATATACGGCGCGCTTCAGATCAACCTGCTTGTGATGGTGGCCATCGGCGGGCCGACGCTGCTGACGACTTTCCTTGCCCATCGCCAATACCGCGATAGCATAAACAGGCGCATAGCAGTGATGGATAAGGCGCACCGCGAAACGATTGAAGCGCTGGCCGTCGCCATCAACGCTAAAGACGAGGTCACGCATGAGCATGTCCAGCGGGTGCAAATCTATGCTGCGGGAGTGGCGCGAATTCTCGGATGCTCTGAGGCCGAGATAGAAGCGCTCAAAGCGGGCGCGCTGCTTCATGACATCGGCAAAATAGCTGTGCCGGACTACATCTTAAACAAGCCGGGGAAGCTGACAGCGGCAGAATTCGAGAAGATGAAGTATCACACCATAGCGGGAGCGCAGATTTTGGGCCGCGTTGAGTTCCCTTACCCTGTGGTCCCTGTCGTCCGTCACCACCACGAGCGGTGGGATGGCACGGGTTACCCGGACGGACTGAGAGGCGAAGAGATACCGCTCACGGCGCGAATACTTTCTGTCGTGGATTGTTTTGACGCTGTCCGCGAAGATCGGCAATACCGCAAGGGGATGACGCGCGATCAAGCCATAGACCTACTCATACAGGGGAGCGGCACGCAATATGACCCGAACGTCGTCGGCAAGTTCATATCCAATTTGCGGGAATTCGAGGCGGAAATATCAGCGCTCCGTAACGCGCCCGTCCCTACTTTTGGAATAGAGCCTTCAGAACGGCTGTCGGAAGCCGCATTGAAGGTTGCTCCGGGTGCCGGGCTTGCCGAAGAGAATAACCAACCAGACCCAACAGCGCGCGTTCAAGATGTCACGGACGTCCTCTGCGAACTTGCAGAATCGCTGTTCGCGGCCCGCGGCCAAAAGGAGATATTCTCCGCGTTGACGGAAAAACTTCTGGCTCTGGCTCCGTACGACCTATGTGCGGTGACGCTCGTAATCCCTGGGACAGGCGACAACACGGTCGTACATGCAAGAGGACACCAGGCTCATCTGCTCGAAGGACATACTAGAGCGCTGGGCGAAGGGGTAACGGGCTGGGTGACGGCCAACGGCAAGCCATTCTGCAACGTAGACCCGAAGCTCGATTTTCGAGGCACGCTGCCGGTCGAGGTTTGCAGCTACCGCACTCTGGCTGCTTACCCGATGATAAAGAAGAATCAAATCTATGGCGCTGTCTCGCTTTACTCATCCACGCTCGATCAGTATTCTGCGGATCACTTGAAGCTCATAGAAAGAGCCGCAGACTTGGCGGCCACGGCTTTATCAAGTGCGTCGCAAACAACCTCTCCCGATGTCAGGTTTCAATCGGGCGAGGATGACTTTATTTCCAATACAGCAATCGCGAGACAGGTTCTTAATTGACCCCTTATGGATGGGCTCGTATCAGCCGAATAATGAGTGACTCCTCCGCCGACAAGCGCGGCTTTGATGAAAACGTTGCCGCGCCAAAAGCATTAGCCTCTGGCGCGGCTGTAAGTGCTAGTAATTAAAGGATGACTCGTACGGGATTTGAACCCGTGTTGCCGCCGTGAAAGGGCGGTGTCCTAGGCCCCTAGACGAACGAGTCAAAAATCAAAGCCGCATGGAGGCGAATGGCCTCTGGCGCTGAATGAAAAATAGTAGCGGAGATGGCGCGCTCGCGCAAGCGAAGGCTCGCTATCCACGCAGGTCTTCCGGTCGGTCTATGTCATCTAATTGCTCAAGCAAGCGGTAGCGCAGATCGAGGCGCGCGGCGATCTGTAAGGTATGACGCAAAACAGTGTCGGTTCCCCAATTGATGCCTTCAAACAGTTGCGGAATGGCGCGACGCAGGCCGATCAGGTAATAGCCGCCGTCGCGCGCCGGGCCCATCACTAACTCGTTGTCGCCGAGCGCTGTGAACGCCGACAAGAGGGTTGCCGGCGCGATATCCGGACAATCCGTGCCGATCAGCACCACTCCATAACAGCCTTCTTCAAATGCCTCGCGAAAGGCTTCGCGCATGCGTGCGCCGAGGTCGCCATCGCCCTGAGCGCGCAGGTGCGGGCCGCCGCCGAGCCATTGCCGCATCAGTGCGGCATCGCCACCGGCGTAGCGGACTTCGAGCGTGAGTCTTCTCAGCGTCGCAAGCCGGCGCGCGGTGGCGAGGGTTCGTTCCGTTAAGCGGCGGTGGAGATCAGCCGCGCCCTCTGCGCCGAGCGCCGGGATCAGGCGCGTCTTCGCGCGCCCCGGCTCGGGGTAGCGCGTGAAGATGATCAGCCGCTCGCCTGGTCTCTGCATCAGCTTAAGCATGCCTGATCCGGCGGCGGCGAAAAAGCGCGTGTCCCGCCCGCTTAGACCCCCTCGGTGGGCGTCGTCTTTGTTGTCGGCGGCGGCGTTGTTGTGGTTGTTGGCGGTGTCGCTGGTGTCGTTGTCGTGGTTGTCGTGGTTGTCGTCGGCGGCGGCGCAGTGCCATCGCCGGTGCCTTGAATCGCCTGTGTCATGCCGATGTCGCGACTCGATTGAATGCCTTTGGAGACGACGTACGAGCCGCCACTGATGCCCAGCAGCGCCAGAATCTGGCTGGGGATGGTCGGATAGCCCGGCGGCACCTGATTGACGATCAGGTAAAACAGCGTCAAGGCAATGACGAAGGTGAAAACCAGAAACTGGAAACGCGAGAGGCTGGCTTCACCGTCCGGCTCGCTAATCAACCCCGTGAGGTCGATCTTGCCGATGAGGATCAGCCACAGGATGATTCCTCCGAGCACGCCGAGGAAGATGGTCAATATCCAGCCGATCACTATGCCGAGTTGTGCCATTGGTCGGTTCTCCTTTTTATTGGTTATTCCGCCGGCTCTTGCTGAGCAGTGAAGTGGGCAAGAAGAGCCGTAGTTTTTCTGCCAACATCGCGTAGAGCTTGCCGCCAAGGTAAGCTCCATGACTGCCGCCTAGCAGCAGCATCATCTCGTCGGGCAATTCCGGAAGCGTCTTTGAGTGTGAATCACTGAGCCCAAGAAACAGGTAATAAGCGGCGATGGCCAGCGTGATGACCATTAATTGCAGGCGCGCCGGAGAGAAGTTGCGGGTGCCGGCTTTGGTCGTCAGCATGCCGCTGGTGTTGATCTTGCCGGTCAGTAGCTGGTAGGTGATGACCGCCATCAGACCGCCGAGCAATAACCAGATTTCAACGCGGAGAACCAGTGACAAAGTCTTCATCGCAAGTCTCGCTTTAACGTTAAATTGTATGTCGAGCGTCGGCAGCCAGATGCTCGCGGACCGCCCGCCGCCAATCAGGGCGCGTCCTGGCGGCTGATCCGTCCGTCAAGGGCCGGCGAAATCTTCAGCGCCTTCTTAATCTTTTCGCGCACCAGGTCGGCGTCGGTCTGGTTGCTTCCCGGCGGCAGCAAATCGGCTTTGCCGCGAAACATGTCATAACCTTCGTTGCCGCCCGCGATGTAACTGATCGTCGCCAGCCGGTAGCTCTTACTGTCGTCCAGCGGCTGGCCGCCGACCGTGACGCTGGTGACGCGCGAGCCCGGCGGGCGCAAGCCGTTATAGACGAACCGCAGGCCCGCGACCTGCGGGAAGCCGCCGTCTTCTGTCTGCTCGATGATGCGGCTGACGCCGCGCTCAAGGGCGCCGCGCAGCTCGGCCCCGGTCACCGCAATCATCACGACTTTGTTCTTGAAAGGGAGGATCGAATAGACGACGCGGTTGGTGATCGGCCCGGCTTTGTAAAGCAGGTCCGAGCGCAGCCCGCCGCCGTTTACCAGCCCGACATCGGCGCCGGTCGCTTCGCGGAAGGTGTCGGCGATAAAGTCCCCGACGTTGGCTTCGCGGGCGCGCACCGACTCCTGCTCCGCGTCCAGGTCGACCGTCGATTCACCGATCTTCTCTTCGAGGTTGATGCCGCCCAGCACGCCGCCGAGCTTGCTCTCATAATCATCGATGATGGCGCGGACGCGGGCGTCCTCCTGCACTCCCTGTGTGACCGGGATGACTGTCCATTCGCTGCCCTGTAGCTTGCCGCTGCGCGCATCAATCTTGAGGTCGAGGCGGCCCAGGTTGCGGGCGTCCGAGCCCATTTTGTAGATCGGCGTCATGCCGGCTTCGGGCGCAATCAGCTGATGGTCATGGCCGCCGAGAATCAAATCGAGCGGCACGGCTTCGGCCAATCGCTTATCGTCGGCAAGCAAGAGGTGAGTCAGGCCGATGACGACCTGCGCGCCCTGCGCGCGCATCTGCGGCACCAGGTCGCGCGCCGTGGCAATGGGATCGAGAATCTCGATGTCGGGGCCGGGCTGCGACGTTTGCGCGGTGTCTGCCGTCAGCAGGCCGAAGATGCCGACGCGCACCCCATCTACCTCCTGGATGACGAAACGTTGCGCGCCGCCGAAAGGCGCGCCCGTCGTTTTGTCAATCACGTTTGCCGCCAGCCATGTGAAATGCGATTCCCGCAACCGCTGGCGTAAGACATCGGGCCCAAGATCGAACTCGTGATTGCCAAGCACCGCGAGGTTCAGCCCGAGGTTGTTCCAGATGTCAATCATCTGCCCGCCCTTGAAGGCAATCGATTCCAGCGACGGCGACAGCGTGTCTCCGGAAAGCACAAAAATGACGTGGTCGGATTGGCTGACGATTGTCTTTTGCAAGGTGGCGATGCGCGCCAGCCCGCCCTCGGCATTCGGGCCGTTTGGCAACAGTTGATAGACATCGTTCAACTGCATCAGCGTGAGATTGACCACGCGGCCAGTCTGGGGAGTCGGCTTGATTACCAGCGGGCCGGCGGCCATAACCAGAAACACCACTAGAAGCATGGCGTACTGCGGCAGCGTGGGTCGCCAGCGCCGCTCGTGGCGGCGAGCGATGGCGCGATTCGTTACCGGAGAGGTCTTGCTATCGGAAAGCGCTGCGGTTCCTTTGTTTGCCATAGCCTGCTTCGTGTGCTGCCGGGCGCTACAGGATTTGAGCTGCGAAAACTAATGGGCCGATGATGGGCAGCGATTCTATCATGGAAAATCGTAAAGGAAGAAAAATTATTAAGCATTGTCCGCCGACTTCAATCCTTGGTCATGCGCTCAACTTTTCTGACCGGTAGCGAATAACCAGGGGCCGGCGACACGCGGCAAAGGGCGGTCTATGCCTTTCTCTCTTGCCCTGTGCCGGCGCTTCAGTTTGGCCCGCAACTTGTATAAACTCTATTCTTAGGGGTTCTTGCAGACGCTTGTATCGTAACCAACAGGGGTGAGGCGAGCCGTCCGGCCATCCTCGCAATCTCTTGCCTATGCAAAAACGGACAGGCTCAGCGGCGCCGCGTAAGCCGACAGGTGACGTGCCGCCGGCTGGCGAGCAACTCTTTCGCGCCGTCTTCGACAACGCCCTCGAAGCGATGGTGATTGCCGATGATCAGGGCAACTACATAGACGCCAACCCGGCGGCCTGCGAGTTGTTCGGGGTGAGCAAAGCGGAATTGCTTGGCAGCAATCTGGCGCGCTTCGCCGAGCCGGGCCACGACCAGGAGACCGCGCAAGCGTGGCGCGCCTTCCTCGATGCAGGCGAGCAGCAAGGGCTTTTCCGGCTCATCCGTCCCGACGGCGAGGTGCGCGATCTCGAATACAATGCGCGCGCCAACATCCTGCCGGGCCGCCACCTGTCGATCCTCCGCGATGTCACTCAGCGCCAGCGCACCGCACTGGCGCTCAGCGAGCAAGCCGAAGAGCTTGCCGCCGTCAATCGCATCGGGAAAATCCTCGCCGCCGAGCTGGATGTCAGAAAAATCGTCCAGGCGCTTACCGACGCGGCCACTGAGCTGACCGGCGCGCGCTTCGGCTCGTTCTTCTACAACGTGGTTGATGAAAGCGGCGCGTCGTACATGCTCTACACGCTGTCGGGCATGCCAATCGAGCACTTCAAGAATTTCCCGATGCCGCGCGCCACCGAGATTTTCGGGCCGACCTTTCGCGGCGAAAGCGTCATCCGGCTGGCCGACGTGCGCCGCGACCCGCGCTATGGCAAGAACTCGCCTTATCATGGCATCCCGCCGGGCCATCTGCCGGTCGTCAGCTACCTGGCCGTGCCGGTCGTGCTGCGCTCAGGCGAAGTCGTCGGCGGCCTGTTCTTCGGCCACCCGGACCCGAACGTTTTCACCGAGCGCGCCGAGCGCATCGTCGTCGGACTGGCGCCACATGCCGCCATCGCCATTGAAAACGCACGGCTCTATCAGCAGGCGCAACGCGCCATCGTCGAGCGCGACGAGCTGCTAGCCAGAGAGCAGGCGGCGCGCGCCGACTCCGAAGCGGCCAATCGCATAAAGGACGAATTCCTGGCGACCGTGTCGCACGAGCTGCGCACGCCGCTCAACGCCATGATCGGCTGGTCGCGTATGCTGCGCACGGGCCGGCTCGATGACGAAACCCGCGACCTGGCGCTTGAGACCATCGAGCGTAACGTCCGTTTGCAGACGCAGGTCGTCGAAGACATTCTTGACGTCTCGCACATCATTACCGGCAAGCTACAACTGAAGCCACATCCCCTTGAGCTGTCGCCGGTCATCGCAGCGGCGGTCGTGGCGCTGCGCCCGGCGGCGAATGCCAAAGGGATTGAGATTACATTAGCCCTGGACGAGGACGCCGGCATCATCAGCGGCGACGCCGACCGTTTACAACAGGTGGTCTGGAATCTACTGTCGAACGCCGTCAAGTTCACACCCGCGGGCGGGCGCGTTCATATCCGACTTGAGCGCGCCGGCCAGTCTGCGCGCATCATCGTTAGCGACACGGGGGAAGGCCTAAGCCGCGACTTCTTGCCGTTTGCCTTTGATCGCTTTCGGCAGGCTGACTCGACCAGCACGCGCGTGCATGGCGGGCTCGGCCTGGGGCTGGCCATCGTCCGTCACATCGTCGAAATGCATGGCGGCACGGTGAGCGCCGAGAGCCAGGGCGAAGGCAGCGGCGCAACCTTCACGGTCGCTTTGCCGCTGTTGCGCCCGCCCGGCGACGCCCCGGCCGGCGGTGTGTCCTCTGACGATTCGGAGTGGCGCGACCGGCCATAAAAAAATAGGCGGGTGATCTGCCACCCGCCCTTCAGGTTTTCTGTTAGGAGACTGCTACTCAGTTACTACGGTACGAAAAAGATGGTTTCAACCGTCGCGCCGGCATACGGCCTAGCGCAAGAACTCCATCGCAATCTGCGACAACGCGCCGACCAGGGGCTCGGCGATGCGGCTGGTGCGGCTGCGCCCGCCGCCGAGCGTTCCGGCCAGCAGGATGCCGAAGCCGATGCCCGCGCCGAACGCGATCAGGGTCAGCGCGCCGGGGTTCTCGCGGCCATAAGTCATCGTCTTGTCATAGGTGTTGCTCAAGACTTCCGACGTCTTGTCGTAAGCGTTGCCCAAGACTTCCGACGTCTTGTCGTAGGCATCGCTCACCACCTGCCGGGTCTGGTCAACGGTCGTCTGCGCGGTATCTTTGGCGCGCTGCGGGGCGCTGCCGGTCGTCGCCGTGCTGCGATTGCTGGCCGAACTAGGCGAGCTGGGCGAGCCAATCGAGCCGGTTGAGCCAGTCGAACCGGACGAGCCGGTGGTTGAGCTGGTGGTGTTGATGTCTTTCGTGGCATTTCGATTCGATTCCATGAATTATCCTCCTTGACGAATGAAGTGGTTCAAAACCCGATAGCAAATGACGCGCGGCGTGATCCTCTCCCCCTCTTGACCGTCGGTCAATTCTCGCAGGCTGAATCGTCGCTGCACGCTCTCGCTCCGTTGCAAATTGCCGATGATGGTTAGAGCAACCGGCTGGCGTTAAACGCGCCGTCCCGGTTGCCGTTGATTGCCTGCGAGCATCTCGCCGGCCTTGCGTTTACCGAAATCCACCGCCGCTTTGGTAATGGCCCCGGTCACCGCCGCGCGAATCGCCACGCCGGGTCCGCTTTTCTTCCCCGGCAGCGCATCGCCCATGACGTCGCGGGCGCGGTCGGCGAAGTCTTCGGCGATCTCGGCCACCGCATCCATGATGCGCTCGCGCGGCGTCGGCTCATGCTTGAACAGCCCGGCGACGATGAAGCCGGCGCCCGCCGCCAGCCCCAACGCCAGCCACGGATACTTGCCGACGTATTCACGCCAGTCGAGCGTCTCTTGAATGCGCTCGCCGAGCTTGTCTACGGTCTCCGAGATCGAGTCGCGCTTGGCGGCGATGTCCTGGCGAATCGCTTCGGCGCTGCGCTCCGGCGTCGGGCCGGTTTCGCGCCGTTGCGCGGCTACGTTAGTTGTTTGAGCCATTCCTTATCCTCCTCAAGAGTTTCGATGGTCTGTTTCGGCTTCAAGCTGGTTCGCTTGAGCCGTCCGAGGCCCGACATGGCGATGCCGCCGCCGACTGCGGCAAAGACGACGCCGACCAGCAGCGCCGCCAGCGCCGTATCCATGAAGTGCGCCAGCCCGGCGACCGCCGCGGCGGTCAGCGTAAGCAAAGCTACAAAGGCCAGCAGCCCGCCGATGGCTACGGTGACCGCGCCGGAGCGCAGGCGAGTGACCTTCTCGCTCATCTCCTGCTTGGCCAGGTCGATCTCGTCGCGGACGAGCGCCGCCGAATTGTTCGCCAGTTCGCCGAGCAACTCGCCGAACGACTCGCGCTGTATGCCGCCATTGATTCCGGTTGGGATCGTTTCGCGCATCTGCATGGCGTTACCTCCTGCGCAACAGAATGCCGAGCGCCAGACCGGCAGCGCTCGCGATGAGCAGGCTGCGGCCAGGGTTGCTATGCACCTGCTGTTGAATGTTGGATTTGATTTGCGTCGGGTCGAGGTCGCGCACATAATCGGCGGCGGAATTTAGCCAATCGGAGGCTTGATTGGCATAGCCGGCGACCGCGCCCTGCTGCCCGCTCTTTTGCCGGAGCGCGTTAGCGGCTTCGCCCAGTTTGTCGGCTACGGTTGACTTAACCTGGTCGAAGCCTGAGCCGCCATTGCCGGCTTGCACGGGCGGTCTGTTCTGACTTGCGGCGAGGTCATCTATACGCGTCATTTCCTGCATCGCACACTCCTTTATCTGATAAACAAGTCGCGCTGACTTCAGGCTGTTAAGAGCAAGACGAATGCCAGCCATACTCCCATTTCGTCGTCGCGTGGCGGCGCTCGCAAATCTGCGCCGCGAGTTTTGATGAAGGACAGATTTTTCGGCGATTTATGCCGGTTCCAGGGCTACGGCTCATAGACCGCTTTGCGGGGCATCAGGATGCCCGTGCCTGAGTCGCGTACAAGGTTGTCCCTTAACCGTGCAGTCCTGTCTGATTACCTTGCATAACTGCCGGGCGGCGCGGCGCAATCTATTAGGTTGCGTACCGCCTCGCGCCACCTGTTAAATTGCGCCACAGGCTCCGCAAAGTAGTGAAGAAACCGCCCTCTGCTACCGTCTAACTCAGCATGAAAATACTGACCGGCGCAACGCTCCTGCTTGTCCTGCTGATCGCCTGTCACCGCGCGCCGCCCGAAGGCAAAGGCGCCGGCGAAACCGTGACGGCTGGCGCGGTACGCTTTCGCGTCGAGACCATAGCCGGCGGGCTGACGGTTCCGTGGTCAATCGTCTTTGTGCCCGACGGGCGCATCCTGTTGACCGAGCGACCGGGCCGAGTGCGCGTCATCGAAAACGGCAAGCTGCGACCGGAGCCGCTCGCCACGATTAATGATGTCGAGCCATCGGGCGAAAGCGGCTTGATGGGCATGACCTTGCACCCGCAGTTCGCCGGCAACCATCTCTTGTATCTCGCCTACGCCTATCGCGCCGGCGGCCAGCGCGTCCGGGTCGTGCGTTTCAAAGAGACGAGCCGCGGCCTTGTTGATCGCAAATTGATTATCGAAGAGATTCCCGCGGCGGCCAATCACGCCGGGTGCCGCTTGCGCTTCGGCCCTGACGGCAAGCTCTACATCACAACCGGCGACGCGACTGAAAGAGCCCTGGCGCAGCAGCTCGATTCACTCGCCGGCAAGACCCTGCGCTTGAATGACGATGGCACGGTGCCGCCCGATAACCCGTTTGTCGGGCAGACCGGGGCACGCGCCGAAATCTGGTCGTACGGCCACCGCAACGCTCAGGGCCTCGATTGGCAGCCGGGCACGAATGTAATGTTTCAGACAGAGCATGGCCCGTCGGGATTTGACGGGCCGGGTGGCGGCGACGAATTCAACCTCGTCGAGCGCGGCAAGAACTACGGCTGGCCGGTGATTCATCATCAGGCGACGGGCGCGGGGATGGAAGCGCCTTTATTGGAATACACGCCGGCGGTTGCGCCGGCGAGCGGCATGTTTTATCGCGGCGCTGCCTTTCCCGAATGGCGTGGTAATTACTTTTTCGGTTGCCTGCGAGGCCAGTGCGTCATTCGTGTGGCGCTAGACGGCCGCCGCGTCGTCAGCCAGGAGCGCCTGCTGGTTGAAGATTACGGGCGCATTCGCGACGTGGCGGAAGGGCTGGACGGCACGATCTATTTCTCGACCTCGAACCGCGACGGGCGCGGGCGCGCGGCAAGCGGCGATGACCGCGTCTTGCGCCTTGTGCCGCTTCCTTAAACCGCTCTGTAAAGCAAAGCGCCGCAATGCCGGAGCCGGGCTCGACAGCATTGCGGCGCTTGGGGGATCGGAACCAGCATGGGGAGAGGCTCATTCCGATGTGGGGGACGGGGCAAAAGGGGGCGACAGAATATCTAGTGCGTCAGCTTCAACCTGCTGGAATATCTTGGGGGCAGCCCTATCAATATCAACTCGCGTACCAGAACATGCGCTGCTATCAGTTCGGGGTAGGCGATGCCGAGAAGCGAAAAAAATCATCACGAATGGATGACCGCTCGGCAACCGTCATTGCACGGCTTCAACCATAATGAATGACGCATTGCGCGCAGAATGAAAGAACTTGACTGAGCGTCAAAATGCAAGTGACAAGCGGCGTGACCCGCGAGTGACAAGTCGCGTTATCGCGGATCGGGCAAATGGTGAGTAATGCCACAAAACACGACGCGGCGACACGGAGACGCGGGGAAGGGAAGAGGCGGGGATAAAGGGACTGACTATCCTGTCGCCGCGTCGCCGCGTCACGGTTTAAGGCTAATCAGATAATTGATGCTGCTCATCAGCAGCGCGAAGCCGACGGCCAGGTTGATGCCGCCGCGCCAGAATGGCGGCGTGTTGAACAGGGTCAGCGCCAAGCTCAGCGCCACCGTCAAGCTGATGACCAGCCAACTGCGCAGGCTGTAAACCCGTATGGGCCGCTGCGGCTCGGTCATCGCCCGCAAGCGCTCGATGTTGCGCTGCGAGGTCTTCGCCAGCACGTACTTGCCTTTGGCGATGCCAATCACCAGCCACACGAGGCTTGTGGCGATAATCACACTGGCGCGGATCGTCAGCGACGCGTCGGCCATGCGCAAGACGCCCAGCGCCACTAAAACGGTGCCGCCCGACGCCCACAGAAAAAACGCCAGCTTGACGAGCGTGCGCGGCGTCAGCTTGACCGGCAGCAATAACAGGATGACGGCGATGAACGGGGTGAGAGGAAGGCTGGTCATACAGCCTCTGCGCGCGGCTCGCCACGCAGCACGCGGCCCAGGCGCGCGACGCCTTCGCTGATCTTTTCCGGCGTTTCTTTCGAGTAAGCCAGCCGCAAGGTGCTGGCGCCGCCGCCGTCAACGAAGAACGGCTGGCCGGGAACGTAAGCGACACCACAATCAAGCGCCTGCGGCAACAAGGCGGTCGCGTCCAGCTCGGCGGCCAGCTCGAGCAAGATAAAAAAGCCGCCCGTGGGCCGTGTCCAGTGCGCCGACGCCGGCGCGCACTGGTCGAGCGCCGCGAGCATCGCCCGGCAGCGCACTTCATAAAACTGTCGCAACTCCGGCAGGCGCTTTTCGACCAAACCTGAGCGCAGCGCCTCCAGCACGATTGCCTGATCGAGCACGCTGGTCGAAAGGTCTGCGCCTTCTTTCGCCAGCTCGATTTTATCGGCGAGCGCAGCGGGGGCGCGCAGGTAAGCGGCGCGCAATCCCGGCGCCAGCACCTTCGAGAACGAGCCGAGGTAGATCACCCGCTCAGGCCGCAGCGAGGCCATTGCCGGCGGGTGCGCCGCGGCGCTGAACGCGAGATCAAAGTACGGGTCGTCTTCGACAATCAACAGGTCGAACTCGTCTGCGAGCGCGACGAGTTGCTCGCGCCGCTCAAGCGTGAGGGTCACGCCCGAAGGGTTTTGAAAATTGGGGATGGTGTAGACGCATTTGACACGGCGCCCGGCCTGGCGCAGGACGATGATCTTTTCGCGCAGGTCTTCGATGTTCAGCCCCGCGTCATCCTGCCGCACGCCAACCATCTCTGCGCGCGCGTTGTGCAGCGCGATGATG
This sequence comes from Blastocatellia bacterium, assembly GCA_035275065.1. Taxonomy (NCBI): domain Bacteria; kingdom Pseudomonadati; phylum Acidobacteriota; class Blastocatellia; species Blastocatellia bacterium. Next base: position 148,157 of record DATENM010000023.1, on the reverse strand, counting down.
CCGCCGATGTAGCTCGGCAACTCGACCATCGCCACGTCACCTGGATCGATCAACAGGCGGGCGGCCAGGTCGAGCCCTTGCTGCGAGCCGGAGGTGACGACAATCTCGGAAGGCGTCGCGTTGATGCCGCGCCCGCCGAGCATCTCGGCAATGGCTTCGAGCAAGGATTGCGGGCCGCGCGTCGGGCCGTATTGCAAGGCGAACTGGCCGCGCGAACGGATGACGCGAGCGGCAATCTCGGCGAGCGCTTCGACAGGAAAGGTCTCGCTGCTCGGCGCGCCCGCCGCCAGCGAAATGATGTCGCGGCGTCCGAGCAGTGCGGTCAGCTTGCGGATGGCATTGGGCTGAAGGCCGCGGCCCATCACCGACAGCAGCTCGTCGTAGACAATCTCTCCATCGGCCATCTGCCGTCAGCCTTTCACGTCGAACTTGAACTGCACGACGTGGCTCGTCTCGCTCGGGTCGTTGGTCCGAATGGTGACCGTTTTCGTGTGCGGGCCAGCCGCTTTGCCGGTTTCGACTTTGATGCGGATTGTGCCGACCTGACCAGGCCGGAGGACTTTCGGGAAGTCCACGGTGGTGCAGCCTCAGCTTGGCGAGACCGACTCGATGTTCAAAGTCTGTGTGCCGCCGTTCTTGACGCGAATCGGGCGCACCAGAGTCTTGTCCTGCGGCTGCTTGCCGAAGTCGAGGTCGCGATCTTGCGAGATCATGACCAGTTTCGGCCCCTCCACATGCGCGGCGGGTTGCTCGGCGGGCTTGGCCGGCGTCGCCGGGTTGCCCGGCTGCGCGGTCGCGGGCACAGGCACAGTCGGCGTAGAGGCCGGCGGCGCGGGTGCTGTTGCCGGCGGTATAGTGGTCAACGGCGGTGCCGGTTGCGCGGTCGGTGGCGTATTGGCATTCGCCGTTTCCGCAGCCGGCGCGGCGTTATTATTCGCCGGCGCGTTATTGCTTTCCGGCGCGGCACAGGCGGCGGTCAACATCAGACAAAGCAGCGCGATCCAATGTGCGTTCCTGAGAGTTGGTTTCATAAGGGGATAATTTATCATAAGACGCCGAGCCACATGAAATGATGAATGATGAACGATAAATAATGGATTGCGGAAAAGCAGGTGGGCTGACGCCCGACACTGTTCCCTCAGTTCCTCATTCATCATTCATCATTTTCCTTTTCAGCGTGACGACCGTTGCGCCCCAGCCGCCCGCCTCGCCTGGGGCATCTGAGAAGTGAGTTACAAAAGGGGTGCGGGCGAGAATGCCGCGGACGATCTCGCGCTGCACGCCGATGCCTTTGCCGTGAATGATCCGCACACCGCGACAGCCGCGCGCGTGGGCTTCCGTAAGATAGTCTTCGACGACGGCGCGCACCTGTCGGGGCGGAATCGAATGCAGGTCCAGCGCATCACGAAACGGAATGACGACGGGATCGGGAAAGGGATCGAGCGGGTCAACGCTCTCGTCTTCATCGGCCTCAATCCTCGCGCGCGGCGCGGCGCGACGCCATCGCTTCAACAGGGAGTCGAAAATCATAAAGCCATGATAGAGGGATCAGGGGCTGGTAAGAAAGATGTATCGGCGCGGTGCTTTTCCGGCTAGCCCCTAGTCCCTGCTTTCCCGCCGCTTGCCGTGCGCTGTTGTCATGGTGAATAATTGAATTTTCGACTGCACGCCGTGCGGCGGACGATCAAAGACAGGACGTATACTCTAACTTCTGCTCCACTATGACTCCACTTCGCATGATCTTTTTCCTGATGGCAGCCGCGCTGTTGACGGCGTGCGATTCGTCGCCGAAAGTGCCGAAGGGGGCGCAGAAAAATTATCCCGTGATCATTCGCGACTCCGCCGACATGCGCGCCAAAGCCGAGCGCGAATGGCGGCGCATGCTTGACGCCTACACCGTGCCGCAGACGCCACCTGACCTGCACCCGATCATTAACACGCCGCGCTCGCTGCTGGGCGTCAGCGGCGGCATCAAGCTGATGCCCGCGCCGCCCGAACGCGCGGGCGACACGACGGCGCTGCGCGAAGCCATGAAAAATTTTCTTGATCGCTGGCGCGACCTGCTCAACGCCGACCCGTCGACGGTATCACTCGCGAAAGGCGATGCCGCGGGGACGACGCACCGCTTGACTTACCGGCAGGCGAACTATGGCTTCCCGGTCGCCGGCAACTATGGCGAGATGACGGCAGTGGTCAGCAGCGACGGCCGGCTGTTGCAGCTCGACGACCGCTTCATCCCGACCACAGACCTGCCGCAGCGCCCGCAGATCGCCCGCGAAGAGGCGCAGAAGCGCGTTGTCGGTCGCAGCTTCACTTACACGGACATCGCGGGCCGCGAGCAGCGCGCCCAGGTCACGAACGCCGCCGAAGTCAGCGCCCGTCAACTGGTCATCTTGCCGATTCAGAAAGGCGATAACATCGAAGTCCATCTGGCCTGGGAAGTGACCGCGGGCCGCTCGCTTTCATGGACGGTTTATCTCGACGCGATCACCGGCGATGAGCTGCGCGTCGTGCAGAATTTTCAAACGTGAATTAGGGATTGGGTGCCGGGTGCCGGGTGTTGGTGAAGCCCACCGACACCCGGCACCCGGCACCCGGCACCCGGCCCCAATGGATTATGGAAACGGTTATCACAAGAGACACGGATATTTTGCGCGAATACATCGCGGCGCTCGATGCCCGCGAACGCGGCATGTCGCCGTTCGCGCGGTTGATGGCGACCGTCAAGCTGGCGCGGTTGCGGCGCGAGTTGAACGCTTCACAGATCGAAGCCGCCGATGATGACCTGCTGGCCCTGCGCCGCGAGATTGACGAGCGCACCGAGCGCAGCTTCATGCGACGCTTTGAAGCGCGGCCCTGGGGGGCGCGTCTGGTCATCTTCCTGATGCTCGTGATTGGCCAGCAACTGGCGCTGGCGCTGATCGCGCTGCTGGCGGCGGCGTTTGTCAGATTGGCTCCGGTGCCGAAGCGTTGGAACCCTGTGCTGCCACACGAAGACCCTGGCTACTTGCTGGTCTTCAGCTTCTTCTTCTTTTTCGTGACGCCGATGCTGGCGCTGCTGGTGGTGTTCGGGGGGCGATTCTTCCGCTCGTGGCGCAAGACGCTGCCGGCTGTGCTGCTCACTATCGTCATCTCGGCGGTCGCTACTTATCTGGTCTTTCGCAACACCGAAGCGAAAAACCCCGTGCGCCATCTCACCTCGCTCGAAGAAATGACTAAAGCGCGCGAGGTGAACGTCCCCAGTTATCGTCAGTGGGTTGCTGCCAACTGGCTGATGAGCGACCCGCAGTTCCAACGCGACTACGAAAGCTACCTGCGCAATGGGCCGGGCCGCTGGATTGTGGCGCGCATTTATCCCGAAGGCGACGTTTCGCAAGATGCGGCGTGGCGGTCGCCTGATCCTAAAGACCAGATGCAGTCGCCGGCGATGCAAGCGATGAGCGAATACCTGGACGGCGGCCAGGACCCGAATGGCTTCCGCGACTGGCTGCGTTATTACCTCGACCGCCACCGCATCTACTCCGAAGATCGTATCGAGCAAGAAGTCACCGCCATCACCGGCCCCGCCAATCAGCGTTTTCTCGGGCTCTGGCAGGTCGAGCCTTACTTGAAAGAGCGCGACCAGCGGCTCTATCGCGCTTATCTGGGCGAAGTCGGGCGCAAGCTGCGGTTGTGCGCGCTGGGCACGCTGGCGCTTTATGGCTTTGCTTTTTTAGTAGTCTTGCTTACAGGCCCGGCGCTATCGTTCTGGGAGCGCATGGCGGGCAGCGGTCGCGGCAAACGCAGCGTCCGCAGTTATGAAAGCGAGCCGGCGGTAGGCACACCGTCAAGGCCGCGCCGGCGCTACGAATCGTTCCCCGAGCGCGGCGAGATCACCACACCGCCGTTTTTCGACACGCCGCTCATTTTGCTCAGCCGGGTGCATCGCGGATTTATGCGGCTGGCCATCTTCACCATCCTTTTCGTCTTCGCCTGCTGGGCCGTGATGTATGCGATGCAGTTATCGAGCAACCGCCCCAACCCGGCGACGCAGGTGGGACTGATGCGCTCGTTCCTGGTCTTCGGCAGCAAGGCCGAAAGTGAGGTCAACCCGACAAACGGGGTGGCGAGCGCGACCTATGCGACGATCTATCGCGCCGGCTTGAATGCGCCTGCTGGTGACGCGCTTGCGGCACGGGTTGCCGGCGTCGAGAGCGAGATCGATGAGAGCGATTACCAGAACGCGCATCGCTTCAAAGAGCAGTACAAAGTGCTGGCGGCGACGCAAACCGACGTCAGCTCGTTGAAGAGCACGACGGCACAGCTCCAGCAGGCGACCACCGGCTTGCCGCAACAGATTTCGCAGGTCGGCTCGCAGGCCGAAGCCCGCGCCGGCCAGGCCGCGGGTGATGCGGCGGCGGCCCGGCAGATGGCCCAGTCGGTCGAGCAGCAACTGTCGGCCAAGCTCAAAGAGCTGGAAGGCCGCGCCGCGCGCGCCAGCGAAGAGGTTGGCCGCGTCGAAGCGCAAGCCTCTGGCATCGGCACGCGCACGGAAAAGCTCGAAACCGACATCATCGGCCTGACCAAACAGCTCGAAGCGCGCACAGACGAGTTGAGCAACCGCACCGCGAAAGAGCGCGAAGATCAGGCGGCGCGGATCGCCGCTTTGCAGAACGTCGCCTTCGCAGGGCTGGTCGGCGAGCTGACGGCGAGCGTTGACGAGATGGAGCGGCGCGTCAGCTCGAATCTTTATCGCTTCTTCAACAAGGGCGAAGCGCAGCGCGAAGCCGACACCTTGCGGCAGCGCATCACTTCGCTCGCCACGGCGCTGGGCGGCTTCACGAGCGATCAGGCGAAGCAAGCCGTCACGCAGCTCGAACAACTACGCAGCCGCCTCGACGAGATCGCCGGCCGTATCAAGTAAGCCTGTCCGCCGCTCGTATGCAGACCGGTCAAGAGATGATCGAGCAAGCTCAGGCGACCGCCTTGCGGCCCGCGCCGCGCCGCTTTGTCGTCCCGAAGCCGGTCGAGCTGGTCATCGCCTTCGCGTTGATCCTGACGGTGATGCGCTGGATCGAGTTCGGCGGCCCGGCCATCCTCGATAACGACGGCTTCTATCACATGCGCTGGAGCCGCACGCTGCGCGAGCAGTTCCCGCACCTGCCGCGCTTTCAATCGCTGCCGCTCACTATTCTCAACGAGCAGGACTACGTCGATCATCACTACCTCTTTCACCTCCTGCTGACGCCGTTCACCTTCGGCAACGATATGCGATTGGGGGCAAAGCTGGCGGCGGTGACTTTTGCAAGTCTCGGCATCCTGTCACTGTTCGGGCTGCTGGTCGCCTTCGACGTGCGCCATCGCTGGCTATGGCTAGCGCCCATCATTGCCGGCTCCGAGCCGTTCCTTTACCGCATGTCTATGACGCGGGCGCCGGCGCTGTCGCTCGGCATGATCGGGCTGGGCGCTTACCTGATACTGAAGCGCAAGTACGCGTGGCTGGGGCTGCTGTCGTTTGCCTTCGTCTGGTATTACAGTCTATTCCCGTTGATCTTCATTCTGGCGGCGCTGTATGCGGTGGCGGTCTATCTGGCCGAGCGGCGCATTGAATGGCGCGCGCCACTCTGGTCGCTGGCGGGCATCGTTGCCGGCCTGGTCATCAACCCGTACTTCCCGAAGAACCTGCACCTGCTGTGGGAGCATCTGCTGATGAAAGCCACCGCCGGATCGGGCTACGCCGTCGAGGTCGGCATCGAGTGGTATCCGTATGATGCATGGGACCTGCTGCGGTTGAGCGGGCTGGCGTTTGTGATCTTCTTTGCGGGATTGGCGGCGTTCGAGTACCGGCGGCGGGCGCGTGACCTGAAGCCGCTCTTCTTCCTGCTGGTCGCGCTGGTGCTGCTGTTGATGATGTTCAAGTCGCGGCGCTTCGTCGAATACTGGCCGCCATTCGCGGTGGTCTTCGCGGCGTTCACGATCAGCCCGCGCCTTGCCGAGTTTGATCGCTCATGGTTCAGGCAGAGTCGCGAACGCGCCGTCGCCGCCGTCGCCGCGGCCATTACCGCGGTCATCGTCGGCGCTACGGTGGTCTTTACGGTTATCGGGGCGCGCGCCGACATGAAGTCCGAACGCGAGCCGTATGCTTACCAGGGCGCGAGCGAATGGATTGCCGCGAACGTGCCGGCGGGGGCGATGATCTTCAACACCAACTGGAGCGACTTCCCGATGCTCTACTACTACAACCCGGACAACCCTTACATCACCGGGTTGGACCCGACTTATCTCTACGACCGCGACCGGGAGTTGTGGAAGCTCTACAATCGCATCACGCTCGGCGACGAAACCGACGCGGCGCCGTTAATCCGCGAACATTTCGGGGCCGAGTACGTCTTCACAGAAAATGGGCACTCGGACTTTATGGATGCGGCGATGGATAGCGGTAAATTCGAGATTGTCTACTCGGACGCGAAGGCCGTCGTACTGCGCGTCCTGTCGGCGGCAGAGGTCGAGAAGATGAAACGCGAGCCGGCGGGCGATGACGCAGGCGACAGCAGCGACGATGATGGCAGCGCGGAGTGATGAAGGAGGGCGAAAATTGGGCCTACGCTTGCCCGGTTCAAGCGCCTTCCGCTATACTGGAGCGGTTCTTGATGGAGAAGTCGCCTAGTGGCTGAGGGCGGCGGTTTGCTAAACCGCTATAGGCTGTAAAGGCCTATCGAGGGTTCGAATCCCTCCTTCTCCGCTTCCTTTTTGTTCAAACAGCTTAGGGCAATCCTTTAACCAGGATTGCCCTTTGTTATTGCACTATCTTGCTGGCCTGTACCGCAGGTGTACCACAGATTCCCCGCTCGTTGAGTAAATCAGTTGAGGTAATGTTCGCGGCAATCATTTCCGTGGACTCCGATTCGACCGGATCGCTGTGCACGTAGGTATCCGCGGTCGTCGAGATACGGCTGTGGCGGGCGAACCCTTGCGCGCGCTTCAGGTCTCCCGTCAGACGGTACAACATAGTGATCGCGCTATGCCGGAAGATGTGAAAGCCGTGATTAAACTTCTCCCGTTATATCCCGGCCTTGTCCATCGCCCGATACAAGACAGTCTTGCGGAGACTGTCTTGATTGAGCGCACCTCCATCTTCACGACAAAACACGAAGTCGTGGCCATCAGTAAAAACGGAGTGCTGCCGATGCCACAACAGAATGGTAACCAGCGGCTCTGTGCCGGGTCATAGTTATAGTGCGACAGCAATTCTCGGACAATGACCCGGCGGTATTTCAGTGGCTTTGCGCCCTCCCACGCCTGCCTTTATGGATGAGCGCCATCGTAATTTACTTGACATGATTTGTTATTCGGATTATCTTTGAGCCCGCCTTACAATACATTCATTTGAGTGCTTTTAGCTATCATCCATCATCAGCCTGATTTCTGGGCCTGGGGTGTTCGTGTGTCAGCCGACCAGGAGTCAGGCGCTCCAGGGGTTGTTGTACGAACCAGGGCTCTGATTTCGACAATCACTGTTCCTAACTCTACCTCTGGATTCAGTAGACCGCTGGCTAAGGGCGAAGTTGTGTCCGAGGTCTGCGAGTGTACTGGCCACGGGCAAATCGTCGCTTAGAAGGCTCCTTCCACAATAGTTGTTCAAGGCAAACCCGGCACTTTCCTGTTCCTGAGATGGTGCCCACAGGAGATCAGCAATGGCAAATCCTCGTGACATCCAACGTGCGCTCTACAACCGACTGGAACTGGTCAAAGCGGGATTGACGCGGCGCGACCTGATCAAGATGGGGCTGATGACGGGCGCCGGCGTGCTCATCCCCAAGGGCGGCCTGACGCACGCCCAGACGACGAGTAGCTGGGGCAGCGGCTCCGGCTGCTATAGCAATTGCAGCCCCGGATGCAGCCCACAACCGGCAAGGGTTTTTGTTGACCCGCTGCCCATTCCGCCGGTGCTGCCGGCGCGCTCACTCACTGACGCCGGCTTGCAGTTCGGCGCTCCCCCGCAGCGATGCCCCAACAACGCGATCAATTCCGCAACCGGTCTTCCCTACGAAGGCCGCGGCCAATCCAACGGCTCACTGATTTCCGGGTCGGATTGCTTCCAGTTCTTCAACCAGTATCCGGTCCAGCAGTATTTCGTGCAGCGGATCCGGGCCAATACCAACTTCCGCATGACCTCGGACACCAACATCCCGGCACAGACCATCTGGGGATTCAACCAGGGCGGGTCGAGCGCGAGCGATGTGGCGCTGTTTCCCGGACCCACCATCGTCACGCGCTACCAGCAGCCGTGGCTGGTTCGCCGCTTCAACGAACTGCCGATACAGAGCCAGAACGGCGGCTTCGGCGTTCCAGAAATCTCTACTCACTTGCACAACTTCCACACGGCTCCAGAGAGCGATGGCGGCCCGTGCCGCTGGTTCTTCCGCGGGCAGTACTTTGATTACTACTACACCGCGCAGCAGGCGGGATTCGCCTCTGACCATCAGCCGAACGGCGACATCAATGAGTCGCTGAGTACCTTGTGGTATCACGACCACCGCATCGACCACACCGCCGAGAACACCTACAAGGGCATGGAAGGCTTCCACCTCATGTTCAACCAGTTCGACACCGGCGATGAGAGCAGCGGCTTTCATCTGCCCAGCTTTCCTGCTTACGACATCCCCCTCATCATGGCCGACAAGCTGCTGGATTCGAGCACCGGCCTGATGTGCTTCGACACCTTCAACTTCAAAGGGCTGATCGGCGACGTGCAGTTGGTCAACGGCATCATCCAGCCGTTCCTGAGCGTGAATCAACGCCGCTACCGCTTCCGCATCCTCAACGGCGGGCCGTCGCGCTTCTATGAACTGTTCCTGACCGACCCCAACAACACCAGCACGGTCATTCCCTTCTGGGTCATCGCCAATGACGGCAACTTGCTACCCAAGCCTGTGAAAGTCACCAGCATCCGAGCCAGCGTGGCCGAGCGATTCGACATCATCGTTGACTTCACTCAGGTCAAGAAGCTCATCGGCACGCACAACACCGTTCGCCTGGAGAACCGGCTGGAGCAAAAAGACGGCCAGGGGCCGACCGGCAATATTCTGGCGGCGGGCACCGGCACCTATTGCATGGAGTTCCAGATCGGCTCGAAGGTGACGGACTACAGCGTTGACCCAGCCACCGGGCCGACTTTCTACGCCCTGCCTAGCGTCGTCACGCCGCGCATCACGCGCAACTTCAAGTTCGACCGCAGCAATGGCCAATGGGTGATCAACGACCAGTTCGCCGACTGCACCCAGATTCGCTTTACGGTCGAGCAGAACAGTGCCGAGAACTGGGTCATTAGTAACCCGCGCAACGACTGGCAGCACCCCATCCACATCCATTTTGAAGAGCACCAGATCCTGCAAAGGAGTTCGGGCGGGCGCCATGACCGGTCTGAATGGCAGTATTCAGGTGGATACAGCGGCGACGGATGGGGCAGCCGCGGCTACGGCAGCGGCAGCGGCAGCAACGGCGGCACGAACTCCAACGGCGTGCCGGCCGTCGAGATCGCGAGAAAAGATGTCACCCGGCTCCAATTCGACGAGACGGATACACTCTTCTTCCGCTTCCGCGACTTCGTCGGCGACTACCCGATGCACTGCCACAACACGGTGCATGAAGATCACGCCATGATGCTCATCTTTCAGGTACAGCCTGGCGTCATCGACAACAACCAGAATCCGTAAACCAGCCGCCCTGGCGATGCCAAAGGCGAAGCAATGAAGAAAGGAGAAACGACCATGGCAACGATGACAAGAAGAAAGTTGCTGGCGGCTGCCGGAATGACAACGGTCGCCGGGACGACGGCTTTGTTCGGGAAGGACAAGCCCGACAACAGCCGGCGGCGCCGCTTCCAGGACGTCTCGCCGCGCGAGCTGATCCGCCAGCGCCATCTGCCGAATGTCGAACTGATCACGCAAGACGGCGAGAAGGTCCGCTTCTACGACGATCTGGTTAAGGACAAGCGGGTGGTCATCCAGTTCATGTTCACGCGCTGCAAAGATATCTGCCCGATGGTGACGCATCACCTGGCCGAGGTACAGAGAATCTTGAGCGACCGCGCCGGCCGCGACATCTTCTTTTACTCGATCACGCTGAGTCCTGAGGAGGACGGTCCCGAAGAGCTCAGGCGGTTTGCGAAAGAACACGGGGCCGGACCGGGGTGGCTCTTTCTGACCGGAAAGCCCAAGGACATCCTGTTACTGCGAAAATCGCTCGGCTTTACTTACGATGACCCCGTGCAAGACGCTGATCGGAACAACCACAGCGGCATGCTGAAGATTGGCGATGAGCCGCTCATGCGCTGGGCCTCGTGTCAGGGCGGGGCCAATCCCAAGTGGATCGCCAGCACGATCCAGAACGAGGCCGATTCGCCCTTCAAAGGGGCCGTGAACGGGATACGGCAGGCCGACCCGGCGGTGCACAAGAAGTAAATCCTTCCCGCAACCAAAGACAAGTCAGAGGTGCCCAAGGAGAACCTCAGACGCAAGGCTCTTTTCCGAGATGGGCACCTCTTTATATTGTCCGGGCTTGTCAAGTGTGAGGGTCGTCATCTTATTAGGGAAATATCCACTCGTTCGACAGCGCGCCGTCCGGGTTGCGCACCTGCAAGCGGTCGCCGGATTGAATCACCTTGCCGGCCTTGCGGGCGATCAGCACGGTTGCCGAGTTGACTGCATCGTTCACCACTTTCTTCTGCCGCACGCCGTTGAGAAAAAGCTCAGCGCCATCGGCGAACTCCTGGCCGGTGATGATCAGTTGCTTGCGCGACCTCTCGGCCCCGGTAATTCTGGGAGTGAATATCAAACCCGCTTGCAGCACGGCTTGCAGCGATTGATAGGCCGGCTTGGGCTGATAGGTCGCGTCGAAGATCAGCGCATCGCCCATCCCCGCGAAGACACCCGGAACCCATGAATACCTGTCGGTGAAGCCCCACATCACCAGCGCCTTGCAGTTCGGCTGGCGCAAACAGAAGTCGGCCACCTCGCCATAGCTCTCCGCCTGCGTTTGCTGATCCGCCGCCGACAACGGCAGCCGGGCGCGCACGTCGAGTTCCGTAACCATCATCTCAAGGCCGAGCGACTGAAGTCGCTCGGCGTTCTGCCGGTTGGCGTCCGTGATGCGAAAGCCGTTCACGACATGCATCTGCCAGCCGACCCCATCAACCGGCACGCCGCCGGCTTTCAAATCCCGCAGCAAGGCGTAAACCGTGTCGGCCTTCTGGCCCATGTCTTCGGCGTTATAGTCGTTGTAGTAGAGTTTCGCCGCGGGGTCCGCCTCGCGCGCGAACTCGAACGCCATGCGAACGTAGTCGGGACCGATCCTTTGATACCAGAACGACGACGTGCGCAGGCCGCCGGTCGCATCGTCAATCGCCTCGTTGACTACGTCCCAGGCCAGAACTCTTCCTTTATAGCGCCCCATCACCGTGCTGATGTGATCCCGCAGCAGGCCGATCACCTCGTCACGCGTGAAGTTGCCGCCCGTGAGCCAGCCCGGCAACTGGTTATGCCAGACCAGGGTATGGCCACGAATCCTCATATGGTTGGCTTCGGCAAACGCCACGAGCGCGTCGGTGTCGGCGAAGTTGTAAGTACCCTGAGCGGGATGAATGGCGTCCCACTTGAAAGCGTTTTCGGCGACGATGATGTTGAACTCGCACCTGAGCGTGTCCTGGTAGGGCTCCTCGTTGCGCAGCGGCGCGGCGGCGACGGCGGCGCCGACGTAGAAGCCGCGTTTGTCGGCGGCCACGCGCAAGGGGAAATTCTGCGCCGAGGCGATGCCCATCGTTGGCAGGCAGATGACGGCGGCCAAAGCGACGGCCATGCGGATTCTTATTATGCCTCTCCCCATTGACGCTATTATTTTACCTGGCTTGTGATTCTAAAGCATCCCGCTGATCTTCAGCCCGACTGCCTCACGACTCGGTAGCCTATCCGGCAGCTTCACGGTGAGACCTTGCTCGCCTTGCGACCACTCCAGTTTGCCGCCGCCTAAGATCGTTACGTCCTTCACTTTCCGCCCGCCGGTCTGCGGCGAACTCGTCGCCAAACTCCTGATGACAGCCTGCGCCGTCGGCTGCGGCGCAAGCAAGTAGGCATAAAGCGCCTCGCCCTTAGTGGTGAAGCGGACGTCTTCAATCGTGTAGGGCTTGCTGCGCACATCACGCGCGCCGCCGAATTGGCCCGCCTCGGCTGTTTCGACGGTTGAAGGGCCTTCGCCGTAGATCTTCCATGGGCGGCTGCCGAAGACGCCTTCGGCGTTCGTCTTCATCCACGCCGCCATGCCTTCGAGGAACGCGACCTCGTGTTCATCAATCGTGCCGTCGCCGCGGACGGGAACGCTGAGCATGAGGTTGCCGTTCTTGCTCACGATATCGAGAAGCATATTGATGACCTGTCCGACCGTCTTGTACTTATTCTGCTCGGCGATGGCGCGGCTATAATGCCACGAGCCTATGCAAGTATCTGTTTGCCACGGTTGCGGACGTATGCCGGTGGCGACGCCCCGCTCAATGTCCTCGACGAGCGCGGCGACGTGCTCCGGCTTCATGTGCTTGGCGTTGACGACGGCCTCCAGCTTGCCGTTATTGCGCGCGAGATTGGCGTTGTAGTAGTGCGCCACAATATCAAGCCCGGCCTGGCCGAGCGGCAGCTCGGTGTCGTCGAAGTAGAGGACATCAGGGTGATATTTATCAACCAGGTCCTGACAGCGGAGGAACCACTTCTCAGCGAACACCGGGTTCATCGGCGGCGGATTCTCGTTCCACACACCGTCGTGTTTACCATGCCACTCATTCATCGCCTTGATGCTGGTGATACCGTCAGGCACAACGATGTTGCGCCCGGTGTAGAGGTCTTGCGGGTCTAGCCCCTCCCACCACTTGCCCGTGCCGTCGGCCTTCGTCAACTGTGCAGCGTCGTAGCGCACGCCGGCCTGTGGCCCCTCGGCATCGTACCCGTAGGCAACCTGGAACCAGTGCCAGGCGTGAGCCGAGTGGTTGCTGACGCCGAAGCGCAGGCCGCTTGCACGCGCGACTTTGGCCCACGTCCCAACGATGTCCTTCTTCGGGCCGACATTGACCGAGTTCCAGGCGTGATACTTCGAATCGTAGGCATCGAAGTTATCGTGGTGGTTGGCAAGGGCGAAAAAGTATTTCGCGCCGGCGCGCTTGTAAAGCGCCATCAGCTTCTCAGGCTCCCAGCGCTCCGCCTTCCATAGGCGGTCAATCTCCATGAAGCCGAACTTAGAGGGGTGGCCATAAGTTTTAACATGGTAGTCGTAAGCTGAGTCGCCCTGTTGATACATTCTACGCGCGTACCAGTCGCCCTGCTCCGGCACGCACTGAGCCGTCCAGTGCGCCCAGATGCCGAACTTGGCGTCGCGGAACCATTCGGGCACGCGGTAGTTCTGCACGAGCGATTCCCATGTCGGCTGGAATGGCCCGCGCGCGATGGTGCGGGCCGACTGAGCCGCGGTCACCGCACGAGTTCGCCAGGCCGTTAATCGCAGGCCGGCGGCGATGGCCGATGTTTTTAAGAAGTCGCGTCGAGAGAGATGCGGTTTCACCGTTAATGCTCCTTCTGGTCAAGAGGGTAGATATTCCCAATCAGCGACTCGGCTCGTTGCGGATCACGGTCGCCTTGCCTGTCACTCGGAAGCGTCCTTCGACGACCGATGTGGTCGCCGCGTCGGTGCGCCCTTTGAACCCCGGCTGCTTGCCGCCGACCGCCACAGTGAACTCACCGGGCTCGACCACGGTCGCTCCCGAATCATTAATGATCGCGAGCTGGCGCGGTTCGAGCGTGAAGCTCACCTCGCGTCGCTCGCCGGGCGCGAGGTGAATCCTTTGTACGCCCTGAAGTGAGCGAACAGGGACGCGCACCGAAGCTTCAACGTCCGTCACGTAAAGCTCGATAACTTCGTCACCCGCCCTCGTGCCAATGTTTGCCACGGTCGCCCGAACCGTAATCGGAGCGCCAGCCGCGACCGTTTTCGGCACGACGAGATTCGAGTAGCCGAAGCGTGTGTAGCTGAGGCCATAGCCGAACGGGTAGAGCGGCTCGCCCTTGAAGTACCGGTAGGTCCGCCCGTCCATCGCGTAGCTCTCGAACGGCGGCAACTGATCGAGGGATTTGTAGAACGTCACGGGCAGTCGCCCCGCCGGGTTGTAATCGCCAAAGAGCACATCGGCCAGAGCCGTGCCGCCTTCTTCGCCCGGATACCACGCCTGGAGAATTGCGTTGGCGTGGTCGGCCGCCCAGTTCACCGCAAGCGCGCTGCCGCTCAACAGCACGACGACAATGGGCTTGCCGGTTGCCGCGACCGCTTCGAGCAATCGCTGCTGGCGTTCCGGCAGGTCAATTGACGTGCGGTCGCCGCCCTTAAAGCCGGGCTCGGTGACGTTCATCTCTTCGCCTTCGAGCTTGGACGAAATGCCGAGCACCATCAGGACGGCATCGGACCTCTTCGCTGTAGCGACCGCTTCGGAGAAAGAGACCTCGCGTGATGACGGCGGCATCCAGACGAGCTTGGCGACAGCGCCGACGTGGCTCTCGAAGTACTCGACTTTCACGTCATAGGCGCGGCCCGCTTCGAGCGTCACCTGAGCGGTGATTGTCCTCGGCGCATGCTCGGTCCAATCCTCCGCGATGAGCTTGCCGTCGAGATAGACGCGGACGCCATCGTCGGCAGTCGCACCGAGCGCATATGTGCCCGACACGGGCGCGACGAGTTTTCCTGTCCACCGCGCCGAGAAGTTGTCGACAGGGATCTCTGCCGCCGGCGACCCGACACCCCAGTCGAAAGCAACTTCCGGATCGACGCGAGTGATGGCGGGAGTTCCAGAGAGGTCGCGATTGGCGAAGTACTCGGCGCGCAACCCATGCTCGCCAGCCCCTCCGCCGGCTGGTGTGAGAGAAGACGACGGGATGGGCACCCCATCCACGGACGTGAGCGACGCGCCTCGCACCGAGACGACCGTCGTCGTCTTAGAGACGGCGCGGCGGATGCCCTCAAGCGGCGTTACGGCATGCGACGTCTGGCCATTGTAGTTGCCAAGCAAAACGTCTATGTCGTCGGCGTTCGGGCCGATGACCGCAATCGTGCCGAGGTCCTTGCGCAGCGGCAGGGCGCCATCGTTCTTGAGCAGCACCATTGATTCGCGCGCCGCTTCGGCTGCCAGTCGTCTGTGCTCGGCTGAGTCGTTCTCGGAGAAGGGAATCTTTGAAAACGGGACCATCTCTGGCGGGTCGAACATTCCAAGCCGGAACCGTGCGACGAACAGGCGCTTCACGGCGCGGTCTATGTTGCTTTCCGAGATGATCCCCTGCTTCACTGCCGCGAGCAGCGTCGCGTACTCGTCGCCGCAATCGAGGTCGGTCCCCGCCTTCACGGCGCGCGCGGAGGCGGCCTCTTGTGAAGGCGCGACCTTGTGGTTCGCGAAGATATCGCCGACCGCGCCGCAGTCCGACACGACGTAGCCTGCGAAGCCCCACTCGCCGCGAAGAATGTCGGCCAGGAGCCGTGTGTTCTCACAGCACGGCTGGCCGTTGACGCGATTGTAAGCGCACATCACGGAGGCCGCCTTTCCCTCGATCACGGTGGCGCGGAATGCGGGCAAGTAGGTTTCGCGCAGGTCGCGGTCGCTCGCCGCCGCGTCGAAGCCGTGGCGCAATGGCTCCGGCCCGCTGTGTACGGCATAGTGCTTCGGCGTTGAAACTACCTTGAGGTATTTCGGATCGTTGCCCTGCAAGCCGCGCACGAAGGCAACGCCGAGACGCGACGTGAGATAAGGGTCTTCGCCGTAGGTTTCCTGGCCGCGGCCCCAGCGCGGGTCGCGGAAGATGTTGATGTTCGGCGACCAGAATGTAAGCCCATAAAAGCGACCGTGATTCCCCTGCCGCTGCGCCTCGTTGTACTTCGCCCTGGCTTCTGTCGAGATGACCTCCGCGACGCGACCGACGAGATCCGTGTCGAAGGTGGCGCCAAGCCCAATCGCCTGCGGGAAGACGGTCGCGACTCCTGAAAATGCAACGCCGTGAAGCGCTTCGTTCCACCAATCGTATTCCGGAATGCCTAGACGCGAGATGGCCGGGGCGGCGTTCATCATCTGCGAGATCTTCTCTTCGAGTGTCATGCGGGAGACGAGGTCGTCGTCGCGCCGTTCGGCGGAAAGCGATGGGTCGAGGTAGGGGGCCTTCGCGGGGCGCTGTTGCGCCACTAAAGGGAACGCACACGACGCGAAGACGAGCAGGGCCACCGCCATCGCCGCGCACCGTTGCGACATCGTTCGAGATAGCATTGCAAACCTCCAGTCCACTTCACGTGCGGTCGTGCATCATTGCTCGACAGAGATCACGGTCACCGACTTGGGTTCTAGTCTCAGAGTCAGCTTGCCACCCTGCACCTTCGCCGAGATGGGTTTCGGCACGACCGTATGCGGTGCGTCAAAGCGGTTCACGCTATCGACTCTGGGCGCGGTCAGTGTTTCCCCGGCTGCCGATTTCGGCGTGATGCCGGCCAAGGCGACCTCGATCTCGACTGCTTGATTGGGATCGACATTGGTGATTTCAAGCCATAGCTTGCCGGCTTTGTCTTTGGCGGCGATGGCGTCCACGCGCGGCAACGTGATGCCGCCGTGAGTGTAGCTGCCGGCGCTGAACGTGACCGGCACGAACGTGGCATCCTGAAACGGCACGTACATCTTGTAGACGTAATAGGTCGGCGTTAGCACCATCTTCTCTTTATCGGTCAGAATCATCGCTTGCAGGACATTGATCATCTGCGCGATGTTGGCCATGCGCACGCGCTCGGCATGTCGAACGAAGATGTTGAGGTTGAGTGCCGCAAGTATCGCGTCACGCAGACTGTTCTGCTGGACCAGAAAGCCCGGATTGCTGCCGGGCAAAGGCGCATACCACGCGCCCCATTCATCCACCACAAGGGCGACTTTTTTTTGCGGATCGTACTTGTCCATGATGGCCGCGTGCTTACTGACAAGCCCTTCCATCTCTAATGTGCCCTTGAGTATCTGACTGTATTCGGCCTCACCGAAGCCGACGGATGCGAACTTCTTCTCCCAGTTCAAAACCGTGTAGCTGTGCAGCGATAGACCTTGTATATCCCAACTCCACTGGTGATTCTGCCATGCCTTCATGACGGCTTCGGTCCATTCGTTGAAGCGCGGCTCGCCGCCGCCCGGGCCGACGGCGATCTTGAGCATCTGTTGGTTGTCCTGCTGCGCGGGATTATAATTCCTGACGAAGCGGCTGTAGAGCTTGAGCTGGCTCAGGTAGTAGTCGGGCGTCATGTTGCCGCCGCAATCCCAGCTTTCGTTGCCGATGCCGAGGAAGGCGACACGGTAAGGAGCCGGGTGACCATTGGCGGTGCGCTCCCTGGCAAGCGCGGTCGGCTGCGCTGTGGTCAGGTACTCCAACCACTCGGCAGCTTCTTGCGGAGTACCGGAGCCGACATTAACTGAGAGGTAGGCTTCAGCACCGATCTGGTCGAGGAAATCCATGAACTCGTGAGTGCCGAACGTGTTCGGCTCGATAACGCCGCCCCAGTTGGGATTGAGCGTCTCTGGCCGCTGCGGGCCGATGCCTTTACGCCAGTGGTATTCGTCGGCGAAGCAGCCGCCGGGCCAGCGCACGTTCGGCACCTTGATGGCTTTGAGCGCGGCCACAACGTCGTTGCGGATGCCGCGAGTGTTGGGAATTGAGGAACCCGGGCCGACCCATATACCTTCGTAAACGCCGTGGCCGAGATGCTCGGCGAACTGGCCGAAGATATGGCGGTCGATCTTCGCCCCGGCCTTGGATGCATCAACGTTCAGGTCAACCTTTTGAGCGACTGCGAAGGGTGCAATTAAGATCACAATGATCAGAGCGAAACTGACAAGACGTACACGCATGACAAGCAATTCCTTTCGGTCTTAGTCTTCTGATTCAATGCCGCAACCTTTATTGAGCGGCCTATTGAAAGAGTCTTGGAGCGAAGTCTTTCAGATCGCGACGCCAGGTCTGCCACTCGTGATCTGTACCCGGTGATTCGTAGAAGACGTGCTGAATCTTTGCCTCCACTAACGAGGTATGAAGACGCTGAAGTCCTGCGCGCATTCGCTCAGGCTCTACCGTTCCGACACCGACCCAGAGCAAGTGAACTTTCTTGGCGAAGGCAGCAGGCTCGGAAAATACTCCGTTGTAATCGGTCTTCGGGTCAAGTTTCTGGTTCCCAAGCATCCCGCCCGCGCCGCTGAATCCGCCGATGTAAGAAAAGAGATCGAGATGGTTCAGCGTGATCTGGAACGTCTGCATGCCGCCCATCGAAAGGCCCGCCATCGCTCGGTGATCGCGATCAGGAATCGTTCGGTAGGTCCTGTCGATGAAAGGAATCAGCGCCTGCGTAACATCATCTTCAAACACTGACATCATCTCCTGCATCGCCTTCAACATTTCGGGAGAACCGAAAGGCTTGCCCGTCAGATCGGGCAACGCATGGCCGGCGCGCCGGGCGTAGCCATAGGCCATCACCATGATCATGGGTTTGCACTTTCC
This sequence comes from Blastocatellia bacterium, assembly GCA_035275065.1. Taxonomy (NCBI): domain Bacteria; kingdom Pseudomonadati; phylum Acidobacteriota; class Blastocatellia; species Blastocatellia bacterium. The sequence goes on along the minus strand of DATENM010000023.1, from coordinate 129,591 downwards.
TTCGGCGAGCAGATTATCCAGGATGAAGTTGGCACGCCCCTGGCGAATCCATCCCGTTTCATCTTCACCGCCGCCGTGCTGCAAGTAGAGCACGGGGTAGCGCTGCTTGGTTTGCGTTTCGTAAGTCGGCGGCAGATAGATCAGCGCGTGCCGCCAACTGCCTGTTACCTTCGAGTTGTACCAGACCTCGCGCACCTGGCCGTGCGGCACGTCTTGAATCGAATAATAAGTCGAACCCGGCTCTGGCACCTCTACGGCGCTGGCGTATTTGCTGCCGCCAAAAAAGGATTGGCTGCCGGTGTCGCTGACTTCCGCGCCATCAATGACGAAGGTGTAGTAATGCAAGCCGGGAACAAGTGGGGGCGTGGTGAACGTCCAAAATCCATCGGCCTGTTTGGTCATTTCAGCTTTGGGGCCGCTCCAGAAATTCACTCTGACCTTAGTGGCGTCGGGCGCTTTGACGCGAAGCTGAACCCTCCCCGTGCCATCAACGCGTGGGTACTCTGCCCCCCAGACGTTCGTCGTCGGGGGCCGAAAATCGCCCGCCTCCTGTGCGTAACAGAGACCCGCAAAGAGTGCGCAACAAAGACTCGATAATAAAAGCATCAGTATGTTGAACCGTCGCATCGTTCTTCTCCTCTCTATGTCTTTGACCAGTGGTTATTGACGAGCCGCCAGATGCCGCGCTCATTCTCGTCACGCAGTTCGACCGGCAGCGCCTCCTGCGGAAAGTTCTGGTAACAGACCGGGCGCGCGAAACGCTTGATCGCCGCCGTGCCCACGGAGGTCGAGCGCGCATCGGTGGTCGCCGGGTAAGGCCCGCCGTGCTGCATCGAGGCGCACACTTCGACGCCCGTCGGAAAACCGTTGAAGATGAGGCGACCGGCCTTGTTCTCTAGCACGCGGACAAGCCATGCGAACTCGCGCAGGTCGTCGGGCGTGCCGTGAATCGTCGCCGTCAACGCGCCTTCGAGATTCTCTGCCACCTGTCGCAACCGGTCTTCGGTCTCGCAGGCGACGACCAGCGTGGTCGGGCCGAAGACCTCTTCGCCGAGTTCCTTGTGTTCGAGAAAGACCGAGGCGTCGGTCGCGAAGAGGTAGGCCGAAGCCTGCGTGCGTGATCCGTCGGGTGTGATCGTTGGGTGGCTCGCTTTAAGCGGGCCGAGTTGCCTGAGCCGGCCCACACCTTCTTCGTAAGTCTTCAATATCCCTGCGTGCAGCATGGTGCCCGGCGAGGCTGCGGCGAAGAGTTCGTCGGCACGCGCGATGAACTTTTCCAGCGTCTCTCCGCGCAGCCCGATCACGAGGCCTGGGCATGTACAGAACTGGCCGACCCCTAGCGTCACCGACTGCTTCAGTCCTTCGGCAAACTCCTCCGCGCGCTCTCGAAGCGCGCCCGGCAGAACGAAGACAGGGTTCGCGCTGCCCATCTCTGCATAGACCGGAATCGGCTCTGGCCGGCGCGCTGCCGCGTCGAAGAGCGCGCGACCTGCGCGCAGCGAGCCTGTGAACCCGACCGCCTTCGTGGTTGGGTGTTCGACGACAGCAAGGCTCACCGAAGGACTCGCGCCCTGAATCAGCGAGAAGACTCCTGCGGGCAGGCCCGCTTCCTCGACCGCGCGGTTGATGGCGCGGGCCACCAGCTCCGACGTTCCCGGATGCGCTGGGTGGGCCTTCACCACGACGGGGCAACGGGCGGCGAGCGCCGACGCGGTATCGCCGCCCGCCACCGAGAAGGCAAGCGGGAAGTTGCTCGCGCCGAAGACGGCGACAGGCCCAAGCGGGACGAGCATCCGGCGCAGGTCAGGTTTCGGGACGGGCTTTCGCTCAGGCTCGGCGTGGTCTATCGAAGCCTCGACCCAGGAGCCTTCGCGCACGACGGCGGCAAACATTCGCAACTGGCCCATCGTCCGCGCCCGCTCGCCCGTCAGCCGCTCCACAGGCAGGGCCGTCTCCGCGTGTGCCCGCTCGATCAACTCGCCGCCGAGCGCCTCGATCTCTAGCGCGATACGTTCGAGAAAGCTCCCGCTCTCTTCGGCGCTTCGCTGGCGGTAATCATTGAAAGCTTGCGCCGCCGCGACCAGGGAGCGGTCAATCTCAGCGGGCGTTGCCTCGTAAAACTCCGGCCCGAACTCTTGCCCCTCGGACGGGTTGAATGCGCGAAACGATTTTCCGCCGCCTTCGACCATCTCGCCCGCGATGATGCTTCTGCCGTGTAGCTCAGACATATGTTAGAACTCCTGCGCGCGGCGGCTATTCGACGACGCTCGCGAGCGTGCCGATGGGTTCGATGGTGATGCTGATCTCGTCGCCCGGCTGCAAAGTGAAATCGTCGGGCGGGACGATACCCGTACCCGTCAGCAGGAAGCAGCCTTGCGGGAACGAGTTGTCGCGAAAGAGAAATTCGACCAGCGACTCAGGCGTGCGCTTGAGCTGCGCGAGCGTCGTCTCCCCCGCGAAGACCGTACGGCCTGCGCGCCCGATGCGCAGCTTGGTTTCGGTCGCGGCGGGAAGCCGTTCTTCCGCGACGAGGATGCAAGGGCCGAGCGCGCAGCTACGGTCATAGACTTTGGCCTGCGGCAGGTAGAGCGGGTTCGCGCCCTCTATGTCGCGCGAACTCATGTCGTTGCCGATGGTGTAGCCGACGATCTTACCCGTGCGCGTGACGACGAGCGTGAGTTCCGGTTCGGGCACGTTCCAGTGTGAATCCTGGCGTATGCGCACAGCCCCGCCGTGGCCTGCGACACGGTGCGCGGTCGCCTTGAAGAAGAGCTCCGGGCGCTCCGCCATGTAGACGCGGTCGTAGAAGTCGCCGCCGCCCGCATCTTGCGATTCCTCAATGCGCGCCGCGCGGCTTCGGTAGTAAGTGACACCCGCCGCCCAGACTTCCTGGCTGACAATCGGCGGCAGAATCTTTTCGCTGAAATCGCTGCCCACTGAAGGCAAGCCGGCAGTGCCGAGTAGATTGTGCAAGTAACCGGAGAGGTCTTCGCGGTTGATTAGCTCGTCCCAGTCAGTCTCGAATGAGTAAGCACTCGTGCCGTCTTGAATGATGACGCCATCTTTTACTCGGTAGATTTTCACTGTCGCATTCTCCAATTGATTAGCCGCTGCTTGAGCAAGCGCCCGGTTAAGAGTCCAGCGCGCGCAGTCCCGCTTCGATGACGCGAACGATTCGGTCAACATCATAGACGCTGCCACGCCACGGGCCTCCGCTCGCATTCTGGAGCGCCGCCCACAGTCTCGTGTCGGCGGGCAGAGCCGCGTCAGGCCGTAAGTCAGGGCGCGGCATCCTTGCCGCTAACATCGCCTCAGCCGGCACGTAGTCATTCGGCCCGCGCGCTTCAACCAGATCAATGCTTCCCTCCAGCTTGATCGGGTCTATTACGACGCGGATCAGATCGCCGTCACGCACCTTGCCGATAGTCTGTGCAGTAGCCCGCGAAAGGGATGCAGCCTTGCCGGCGTAACTCTTCGGCGGCGGCCTGCATCAGCAATCCGACTTCGTAATGTCCCGTATGATAGCCGAGCGCGAGGGGCGTGCCGTCGGGCAGGCGTATGCCGCCCTGCGTGCTCAGGATCAGGACTTCGGGACGTCGTAGCTGCGCTGGATTCCAACCCATCCCGACATCCTGTGTCCAGCCGAAGATGTCGCCGCTGGGACGGCCAATCAGGTCTTCCGCCGTGATGGGCAGTTGTCCGCGCGGCCCCGGCACTGCCGTCACGACCCGACAAACATTTTCGACATCCGAGTCGAAGACGGCCTCAGAACTCAACTCTCGCTCACCTCCCGAATCGTTCGACATACCTTACCCCTGGCGCAAAGTCACCATCAGAAATCCGCTCCGCGCGCCGACCACGTTGTTATACCACCCCATCCATTCATGGGTCATCTTGGCAGAGCGGCTCTTTGCTTTGCGAGTTCGACCTTGAAAGTTTCTTCTCTGTCGGCCACGTAATTCTTGTAGCCCACAGGATCAACGAAGGCGGCAAGGCCGACCTCTTTCAGCCGCGCGTATTTCGTTTCGAGATCGAAGTAGTTGCCATGCGCACCGAGAAAAATGTCACACGGCAAGGACTTCAAGACGCGGAAGGTCTTTTCGTAATCCGCCGCAATCTGCGGATAGGCCGAGTTGTTCACCAGCCGGTAGCCGGGATTCACGTTGGGACTGCCGATGATCACAACGTTGTAGGTCTTACCTGCCTCCTGCACCTTCATCGTCCATGTCGTACAACCCTTCGTGTGGCCGGGCGTGAGGTGCGCCATCAGTACGGTGTTCCCTAGCTTGACCTCATCGCCATCGTGCAGCACGCGATCTACCTTCGTGGGCTTGTAGAAGGTCGTTGCATCGTTGCCATACTGAAAGTCCGCCTTGCCGCCCGATTCAACGACCGGCACGTCCGTATCCATAACCATGTACTTCGCGCCGGTCAGCTTCTTGATGGTGTCGCTCGCAGCGTCGTGATCCCAGTGCGCGTGGCTGATGAGCAGGACCTTGATGTCTGTGAACTTGAATCCGAGCCTCTCGACGCTCGCGCGGATAAGCGGGACGTTCTCCTCAAGATCGCTGTTGATCAGGATGTGTCCCTGCGGCGTCGTGATCAGATAGTTGGCGAGGCCACGGCTTCCAACATAGTAGAGATTCCCGGCGATCTTGAAGGGCGGAAATGGTTCGGTCCAATCAGCAGGGGACTGGGCAGACGGAGCGCCAGTTATGCTTATCACCAGGATGAAGATGGCTAGCGTCAGGATTTTTTTCATTATGGCGCGAAAGAATCTGGTAGGTGTCATCAATGTCCTCTCTTGAAAACTAAGGCAGAAGCGCGGCGGAGAATTCACGCTCGCGATATTCAAAGTAGTCGAAGTCCGCCGGACGCCCTGTGCCGGCCAAGTCCTGACAGCACATCCCGACAAACGCGCCGGTGAAATTCGGGACCGTGGGTGGGCCGGCTTCATCCGACAAGATACTCGCGTCGAACTGCTCCAGCAGCCACTGCCACTCATCGCCGCCGACGCGAAAGGCGAAGCGCAGCCGCTCGTAATCCACCTCTACACGCAGATGGACGGGTATGCCTGAGGCAATGGGAATCGGCGTGGTGAATGTGTCTGGCAACTCCGGGTGGCACGTCATTACGCGGAGGTGCTTGCCGCCCGTCTCATCCGTCGAGACGTAAAGGTAATGGAACTTGGAGCCGTTGTAGTAGCAGATAAGCCCGGCCTGTTGCTGGTAGTGTTGCGGCTCGAACTCGACGACCGTCGCGGCGCTGTAGCAGTGGGCTTGTTGCCGCCGCGCGACAAGGGATTGGCGGAAGAGGCTGCCGGTCGTCTCGCGCCCGAACAAACGCAAGTAGCCGGGCCGCGCCGTCAGGCTGAACAGCTCATCCGGCCAGGGCGAGCGCAGCCATTGAAACTCGATGGGTAGCACGGGGACGTCGAAATCTTTGCGCGCCGGCGCGGGCGTAAGCGTGTGCGGCGGTAAATCAGGCGCGGCGGTTTCGCGTTGCGGGAAGGCGTCGCCGTCCTCTGTGTAGAGCCAGTCGTCCGCGCCCCATCGCATGCGTTGAATGGCTGTCTCGCGACCTAGCACGCAGCGCCCGCGATTGCGCAGCGGGCGACCGCAGAGATAAACCATGTAGGTGTCGCCGTGCTGCGTCTCGACGAGGTCGGCGTGCCCTGCCCGTTGCAGTTCCGCATCCGGTCGGTTGCGCGCCGTCAGGATGTACGTATCGGGGTGCAGCTCATATGGCCCCAGCAATTCGCGCGAACGCGCCATCGTCACTGCGTGTCCCCAGCCTGTGCCGCCCTCGGCTGTGATCAGGTAGTAATACCCGTTACGTTTGTAGAGGTGCGGCGCTTCGGTGAAGCCGATAGCTGTCCCTGTGAAGATGTTGTGCCGCTCGCCGATCAACTGATGTTCGGCGGTCGAGTACTCTTCGAGCACGATGCCGCCGAACCGGTTCTTGCCGGGTCGGTGATCCCAGAGCATGTTCACCAAATATTTTCGCCCGTCCGTATCGTGAAACAACGACGGGTCGAAGCCGCTGCTGTTCAGATAGACAGGGTCCGACCACTCGCCGTCAATCGCCGGAGAGGTCACCAGGTAGTTGTGCATGTCGCGCAAGCCCGCGCCGACGCTGCCCGTAGCGGATGTGCGCCCGTAGCGTTTGACGTCGGTGTAGATCAGGTAAAATAACTCACCATCATATGACAAACATGGCGCCCATACGCCGCAGGAGTCCGGGTCGCCGATCATATTCAACTGGCTCGGACGGCAGAGCGGGCGCGTCAGCAATCGCCAGTGTATGAGGTCACGCGAGTGATGAATCTGCACGCCGGGGAACCATTCAAAGGTCGAGGTGGCGATGTAGTAATCGTCGCCGACGCGCACAATCGAAGGGTCGGGATTGAATCCGCGCAGGATGGGGTTTTGGATCACGGTAACCGAGCCACTCATCGCAAGTCCCTTCTCAAATCCCGACCGCTTCGGCTGCTTCCCCGACCGCTTCGGCTGCCTTCACATCCGTTCTGACCACGGTCCACAAGATCACCGCGCCGATGACATCAAGCAAGCCGAGACAAATGAAAAACGGCGCGTAGCCGATCTTCGTCACCAGCGCGCCGATCAGCAGCGAAAAGATCAGCAGCCCGGCGTTGCCGAACGTGCCCGCCATCCCTGCGACCGTCGCGACTTCGTTCTTCTTGAACAGATCCGACGACATCGTGATCACGGTTACGGACAACGTCTGATGGGCGAAGCCGGCGAGGCTAAGTAGCGCAATCGCGGCATATGGGCTTTGTACAAAGCCGACGAAGCCGACACCAAGCATCATAACAGCGCCGAGCGTGAAGGCCGCGCGCCGCGCGTCAATGAGGCTGATGCGCCAGTACTTTTGCAACCACAGGCTGAACGTGCCGCCAAAAACGCAGCCGATGTCTGCCGCCAGAAACGGCAGCCACGCGAAGAGCGCGATCTGCTTCAAATCCCAGCCGCGCGTCTGCGCGAGGTAGAGCGGCATCCAGAATGTCAGCGTTCCCCAGGCCGGGTCAGCTAGAAAACGCGGCAGCGCGATGCCCCAGAAATTTCGCCGCCTGAGCAGCGCGAGCATCGCGGGCCGCGTGCCGTCGTGCTGCAAATGCTTCTCCTGCCCGGCGGCGATGTAGTCGAACTCGGCTGAGGAAAGCGAGGGGTGTTTCTCCGGTGGGTGATAGAGCCACAGCCACACGGCTACCCAGACCAAGCCCAACGCCCCTGTCATCACGAAGGCCGATTGCCAGTTATATTGCAAGATCGCCCACGCGACCAGCGGCGGCGCGAGCATCGAGCCGAACGAAGCGCCGATGTTGTAGACGCCGCCTGCGAGCCCGCGCTCATTGGCAGGGAACCACTCCGCCGTTGCCTTCATCCCAGCGGGGTTCGCCGAGCCTTCGGCCAACCCCAGCAGCCCGCGCAGGCCGGCGAGCGTTTGCCAGTTGTGCGCCAGTCCGTGCCCCATGCTGATGAGCGACCAGGCGGCAGCGAATAGCGCGTAGCCACGCTTCAGCCCAATTACATCAAGCACGTAACCGCAGAGCGGTTGCAGCATGATCGCGCCTTGAAACGTGCCGACGACCCAGGAATACTGCTCAGTGCCGATCTTCAGGTCTTCGAGCAGCGTCGGCGCGGCGACCGAGAGCGTGCTGCGCGTCAAGTAGTTGATGACCGAGCCGAGCATAATCAGCCCGATCATCCACCACCGCAGTCCTCTTAGTTTAGACATTGCCGAGACAGTTCCTTGCTTTGCTCAACGTTGCGAATCCTGGTTGCCGTAGCTCTCAAGAAAGTCGCTGTGCGTGCTCACCCAGGTTGCGTCTTCGTTTTGTGAAGTTGCCGTGTCAACCGGCCAGGAGGTTCAGCATAAACGGCGATTAAGCCAGAGTTCAATGCGACGTTGAAAAAAATGGTGAGCACGCGGTTGTGGCCGCCATGCTCACCATCCGCATCACAGACTCCTTTCTGACTACTGCCGGCGTTTGATTCACGTCCGTCGCTCAGAACGAATACTTCAGCCCCAGTTGAATCTGGCGCATCGGTATGGCCGTTGAGCTGATGACGCCGAAGCCCTGATGCGCGGCATTGGCGGGCGCTCCCGGAAATGCCGGCCCCGCCAGAATGTTTCCGTTCGGCGCGCCCCACACAGGGTGGTTGAAGACGTTGAACGCTTCGAGCCGGAACTGTAGGGCATGGTGTTCGCTGTAAGGCATGTGGAAGTATTTCCCCAACGCCATGTCAATCGACTGGAAATGCGGCGTGAGTATGGTATTGCGCCCGACATTGCCAAAGGTGCCGGCGGGCGACACGATGAAGGAGGCAGGGTCTAGCCAACGTGTGGGGGTGCGGCTCGCCGCATAGCCATTGCCTACGCCTGAGTAGCTGGGGCGATCTGGTAATGGATTGTTGGTGCCGGCATTGTTGATGCCTATGGTGAGGGTCTGCGGAACGCCGCTCTGGATCGTCGTGTTCGTGCTCAACTGCCAGCCGCCGACAAACGCGTCGGCGATTGAGTTGTTGATGCCCAGCGGCTTGCCTTTGCCTATCGGCAGTTCATAGACGGCGCCGAGAACCCAGCGATGGCGAACATCGAACGACGACAGCCCGCGCTCGCAAGCCAGGCAACTGCTGTCTTGCGGGAAGAGTGTGTCGAGGCCCTGTGTGCGGGTGCCGCTGGCATTGTCAATCGACTTGGCATAGGTGTAATTCGTGTTCAAGCTAAGCCCCTGGCCGAAGCGCCGTGTGAGCTTCACGCTGCCGGCGTTGTAGCTGGCGTTGAACCCATCATTGACATAGGAGAGCACCCCGAAGTTGGCAAACGGTCGGCGCGAGTTGATGCTACTTAAGGGGCCCGGCAGCGCCTGGTTGATGTTTTGGAAGCCGTAGAGGTGCCGGCTTTGCGACCCCAGATAGCCCACTTCCACTAGCCAGTTGTTGCCGAGCTGCCGTTGCACGCTCAACAGGTACTGCATGGTGTAAGGCGTCGCGTGGTCGTAAGCGACTGCCCACGCAAACGGCGGCGGCACCTGAACGACGGTGCCGCCGCCGCCGGGAATCGCATTGTTCCAGGTTATCGGAAGTGCGGGCGTCGTGGTGAGATCGACGCGGGCCGCGATATTGCGGGCCATGTCGAAGTACTCGGCATTGGCGATGTCCTGCATGTAGAAGATGCCAAAGCCGGTACGGATCACGGTCTTGTCATTGAGCGCGTAGGCGATGCCGATGCGCGGCGCGAAGTTCTTGTATTTGGTCTGTCGGAGGTTGTTGTTCAGACCGCCGCCACAGACCGCCTTCGTGCTGGTCCAATGGATAGCCAGGCCCTTATACGGATCCGTGCAGCCATCGCCCTGCCGCACGAAGAATGGCCAGTCGGCTTGCGGAGCATTAGCAATAAACTCGATCTTCGGTATCTTCACCGTGAAATAGTTGCCCAGCGTATTGGTGAAGGGCGGCGTCAATTCGTATCGCAAGCCCAGCGACAGTGTCAGCTTGGGAGTGACCTTCCAGGTGTCGTCAATAAACGTGTGGAAGACGTTGCGCTGGAATTTCGCATTGGCGACCGCAGCCGCATTGGTCGATACGAAGAGTTTCCCGAGCAGGAATTCGGCGAAGGAGAAGCCGCCGGTTCCATTCACAGGATTCTTTGTCGCGCCCGCTTGGAAGGTAAACACGCCGCGTGAGAACTGGTTGCCCACCTGATTGAAGTTTTGCCGGCTGTACTCGCCCCCGAAGGCGAAGGTGTGCTTGCCATGTATCCACGACAACTTATCAACGAATTGCAGACTATTGTTGTCAATTGCGAATGGGCCGTCGTTGGCGTCGCCGATTGCGGTGAACCCGCCCCCGTTAAATACAACGTTCGGAATCCCCCAGGTGATCGGATCGCCGGGATTCTGGTTCGGAATGCCGATGTCGGAAATTACATCCAGACTGCCGGCGCTCAGGGTGCCAAGCGAGTTGAAGAAACGCGTATAGCCGAACCGTGCGTCGTTGACGAGGTTGGGAGTCAAGGTCCGCGTGTTGGACCCTGTGTATTGTTCGTAGTTGGTCAGCACCTTCGTCCCCGCGAGATTGAGACCTTGCGCGGAGGTGTTTTCGTCGCCCCAGTTGTACCGGCCCATCCATTGCGACTTCGGCGACTCGATGAAATCGAGTCTGAGAACAAAGCCGTCCCGGTTGAAGGGTTGCGAACTGGTCTGCGCGTAGTTGTTGGTTCTGAGCACACTGGCGGAATTGTAGTATTTCAAAAACTTCAGCGAGATCGGGTCGAGCCGGTTCGTGGGAATGATGTTGCCCGGAAAAGGCTGTCCCGTGTTCGGATCGTAAATGATCGTCGAGGGCAGCAACTCGCTGAAGTCGCCGGCAAACATCCTGGACGTCGGTACGGTAAAGGTGTTCAACACGCTCTGCCGGCGGCGCAGCGCCTCGTAGTTGGACATAAAAAATAGTCTGTCCTGCCCGTTGAAGAGGCGGGGGATGCGCACAGGCCCGTCAAACTCGTAGCCGAAGTCATTCCACTTGAACGGATTCTTCGGCTTGGCGGTGGTGAACTGGTACTGCTTGGCGTCCAGCGCGTCGTTGCGCAGAAATTCAAAGAGCGCGCCGTGGTAGGCGTTGCCCCCCGACTTGGTGAGCACGTTCACTTGCGTGCTCTGGTGCCCATACTCCGCCGGATAAACACCGATTTGAACCTTGAACTCCTGAATCGCGTCAATGGACGGCAGGGCGACGTAGGTGTTGAAGTTCACGTCCATGTTGTTGACGCCGTCGAGCGTGTAGTAATCGAAGAAGATGCGCTGCCCGCCGGCGGAGATCGCTTGCTGGGCGCGCTCGCCGCCCTGACGGGCGCCCGCTTGCCCCGCGGCAGGCGCCAGCACGTTGGCGTTGGGCGAAAGCGCGACGAGATTCAGATATTGCCGACCATTCAGCGGCAATTCCGTCACCATCTTGTTTTCAATCACGGTGCCGACTGTCGAGTTTTCGGTGTTGAGCAGCACGCCACTGCCGCTAATCGTCACCATCTCGCCGACCGCGCCGACTTCCATCGTCACATCCAGTCGCGCCGTCTGCTGAACTTCGAGCTTGATGTCATCGAGCCGCGCCACCTTGAAGCCGGTTTGCTCGACTTTCAATTCGTAGTCGCCGGGCAGCAGCGATGGGAAGGTATAAAGTCCTTCGCTGTTGGTCGTCGCTTTGCGCGTCGCGCCAGTCGCTTTGTTGGTGACCGTCACGGTAGCGCCCGTCACCGCCGCGCCCGATGAATCCGTTACCAGACCGGTGATCTCACCGCTGGTCTGCGCCTTGCTAGTGGCGGCCAAAACGCAGAGCATCGCCACACTGCCTAGCATAAGAAGTACAGAACGCATTCTCATTTTCATCTTTCCTCCTGTGAAGATGCGCCGCGGCTGGTCATGCCGCGGGAACTTAGGACGGATGTGGCCTTACTCATACAAGGCCGGCGAAACCTTCATTCCATCAACTGAGCGAATCTCGGCAACATCAATGGACAAAATCTCTAACCGCAAAGCCAATCGGTCTGTCTATTTATTGGTAAAATCGTAGGATGACCGGGCCTACTCTACTTGGGCTATAATTGGCCGGCAAGTCTTGTAACGTTAATAAACGTTTGGTAACATCCCCCCGCACTGTTTCCACCACGGGCATAATCGCAGGAGTAAAAACTCTTATGAGCGGAACGGCACTCGGAACTGACCAGTCTCTGACGAGCGAGCAGAAGCGCGCGGCGCTCGAAGCCGTTCTCCACAGCCAGACCTTTGCCCGCACCGACCAGTTGAAATGCTTCCTGAGATACGTTTGTGAAATGGAGATGGCCGGTCGCGGCCACGAATTGACCGAGTATCTAATCGGCATCGAAGCGCTGGGGCGGCCGGCCAGTTATTCGCCGGGCGATGATTCGGCGGTGCGCACCCGCGCCTTTGCGCTCAGGAAAAAGCTGCAAGAGTTTTACGAGCACGAACAGCCCGACGCCGCGCTGCGCATCGAGTTGCTGAAGGGCTCCTACTGCCCGCACTTTGTTGAGAGCCAGCCGCCGCAAAAAGCCAATGGCGCCGACACCACGGTCGAGCCGCTCGCGTCACCGCTATTCCAATCCGCCACGGCGCACGATGAATCGCTCCCAGCCGAAACGACAAGTCGGCGTGACTGGAAAAGAAGCCGGCTGCTTGCCTTTGGCGCAGGCGTCGTGGTGACGGCGCTCGTTGTCTGCGTCCTCTACTGGAGTATGAGAGTCAGGCCGGTCGCCAGCGCGGTTTCACACAGCCCCGCGCCGATCCTGGCTGAAGCGTGGGGGCCGCTGCTTCAGCCCAATGCCGACGTGGTGCTCTGTGTCGCTAATCCTCCTAGTTTCTCGGTGCGTCGAGCTTCTTCTTTCGCCGCGACCTCCCCGACCCCGCTTACCGACCCTGACGAGCGGCCTATGCCGCCGCCGCTTTATGAGCTATACGCCAGGCGTTATGCGGCGACCACTAACCTGAACTTGGCGATCACCACCAACGCCACGTATTGGGGAGACGTATTAGGCGCGCTGACGGCGTTCAAGACCCTGAACGCAGCCGGCGTTGCGCCGCAGATGTTTCCCGAAATGGTCACGACGATGCCGACTCTGCGGCGACGCAACGTCATCTTATTTGGCGCGCCGGCATACAGCCCGGCTGTGACCCGCTTGCTGGAAAAATGCCCGCTACATGTGAAGTACCTGGATGCCATCGTCGGCACGGCTACCGAGCAATCGGTAGCAGCGCGTTATGCGCTCGAACGGGACCAACAGCAGCATCTGGCGGTAGTTTTCGGCTTAATTACCGTGCTGCCGGGCGAAAGCGCCGGCGATCACCAAGACCGCATCCTGATCTTTTCGGGAGTGAATTCAGCCGGCGCGCAAGCAGCGGCTGAGTTTTTCAGTTCGCCCGAACACCTGCTCGAATTGAAGAACGAATTGAAAAAAGCCGGACACGATACGTTCCCGCCGGCCTATCAGGTTGTGGTCAGAGCCGAGACCGATGACAGCATCCTCCTTAGCTTTCGCTATGAGACCTTTCGCATCATCCCGCCATCGCCAGGCCATTGAAGACATTCATGACTTACCCGCGTGGTTTTATAGAACCCGCTGATCCCAACCCGACTGCTCCACTGCTCGGCAACCCCTCCGGCAGGGGCCCACTTTCATGTGTGGCAACCCCTAAAGATCATTGTGGTAGAACTCCTCTCGATTTCGCGAGTTCGGCCTTGTCGGCGATCTCGTACCACAGCTGTAGCACAGAATGGGCCGAACAGTGACTAAGAAGGCGGAGCAAAGCGGGCATAGACGATTGAGAGAAAAAGAACGGGTAACAAAGATTTGATTTGCTAAACCGCTATAGGCTATTCATTGAGAGTTTGGACATAGCTTTTGCCATACGGGTAGAAGAGTTCCTTGTGACCTTCCTGCCACGCCGCTTTCAGCTCGGGCGTTGTGATGTCCCAATCGGGTCGGCATTTCTTGAGCACGGCGCGCAGGTCCTGGCGCAGTTCTTCCACCGTGGGCCGCCCGAAGAACCAATAGCCCATGTAGATTTTGTAAATGACCAGACCCGGTTCGAGGACAATCGTGTGCGGGATCATTGGATTGTGCAGCGGGTCTGTGTATTCGGCGATGTCGAGGTCTTTTTGGATGGTGCGCCCTGCATCAGAGAGGAAAGGCCAGTGGGCGCCGACGCCGCTGCGATATTCATTCGTCTCGGTGATGTTGTCGGTGCTGATCGTGACTAGCCGGCAATAGCCGACCTCGATCTCACGATGGAGTTGAACCAATCCTTCATGCTGGCGGCGGTCTTTGGGGCAGAAGCCGCCGCGGCTGAGGACGAGCACCATTGGCTCTTGACCTTGGAGTTCGGAGAGCTTCCGGCGTTTCGTGGTGTGATCGGGAAGCTCGTAGTCAGGAAAGACGGCCCCTGGAACTATGTCAGATCGCATATGAAAAACCGCCTTCTTCACATCGTTAGCACGACGCGGAACTGCGCGTCACCGCTCAGCATCCGCGCGTAAGCCTCCGCCGCCCTTTCCAGCGGATAGGTTTCAATCATCGGGCGAACGCCGGTCAGTTCGGCGAAGCGGAGGGTATCCTCAGAATCCATCGGTGTCCCCGAGGCCCAGCCCTGAATCGTTCGACTTCCAAAAATGAGCTGTGGCGGCGTGACTTCAATCGGTGTGAAGTCCGCGCCCACGACCATTAGCTTGCCGTTCGGCCCAAGACCGTCAATCACCTCAGACATTGCTTTCGAGCTTGGCGCCGTCGCCAGAATTACCTTTGCGCCGCCCAGCTTTTGCAGCTCCTCTGCCGCGTTCGCCGCCCGGCTGTCTATATACACAGCCGCTCCGAGTTGCTTTGCGAGCGCGGCGTTTTCCGGCCCACGCCCGATGGCCGCGACCCTGTAGCCGAATTTGTTGGCGAATTGAATGCCGAGATGGCCCAAGCCACCGATGCCCTGTACCGCCACCAAATCGCCCGGCGACGCGCCGCTGTGTCGCAGCGCGTTGAAGGTGGTGACCCCTGCGCAGAGCAGCGGCGCGGCTTCTGTGTCGCTCAGACTTTCCGGTATCGCCGCCAGAGCTTCAGCGGGAGCGATCATGTACTCCTGATAGCCGCCGTCATAGCTGATGCCCGCAATTTTCATATTCCGGCAATTGATAAAATCTCCGCGCCGACACGCGCTGCACGTGCCGTCGTAGCCGCCATGCCAGCCGACGCCGACGCGCTGTCCCACTGTCCACTCGGAAACGCCGGCACCTACTTCATCAATGATGCCCACGACTTCGTGTCCCGGCACGCGGGGATACTGAATGCCAGGCAACCCGCCGTCCTTCGTGAGCACATCGCTGTGGCAGACGCCGCATGCCTGCACCTTGATGCGCACCTGTCCCGCGTCGGGGGTGGGAATCTCGCGTTCGACGATCTGGAAATCGGCTCCCGGCGTAGGAACCTGCGCCACCTTCATTGGCGCTGTTGCGGCTTTTGTCGTTGCCATAAGTCCTCCATGAATTTGAAGCCATTGTTGAAAGGCACTCGCTGCCGCCTTCGTGCCCTTTGCCTACTAACCATCGCCTGGTTCATCGCTCTTGCGACTACAGACTATGAACCTTCGGAGTAGGTTATACATCACGAAATCGAATAGTTTTTCACTACCACTTTCAAGGGTAGCGAGGCATCCCTATTTCGTGGTACTACGGTTCGCTTATGCAGTGCCGGTCTTTGATCAGCAGCTAAGCGAGGACCATCCTGGCCCGGGCTACTAAGCCAAAATCTGGTCTCCCATACCGCCGTACATAAAGGTACGCGGCAGTTCCTTCTCCCTTCGTTGTTGCTGTTGCGATTTGTGTCTTTGCCATCACTCCTAATGATGGGATAGTCAATCCCGAGTCTCGCGGTCAGGCGATTTTGATTCCAGGCATTCATAGTCGGACACCTCTAAGACCACTTCAATCTTAACGGGAACCCGAGTGGAAAGCTTGCGACCTCGTACACTAAACAGCAAGGGCTTTGTCTCCTTGAAGCGTCAGGCTTCAACCGCGTCAAAGGCGGCGCTGCTCCGCGCATCGAGTTCTCGCGCCGCCTGCTGGAGGCGCTCCGGGTTGCGTCCGGTGATGACAACGTCGGCTCCCTCGGCGCGTGCTCGTCTGGCTGTCTCAAGTCCGATTCCGGAGCTGCCGCCGATCACGACGACGATCTGCCCCTGAAGTTAGGGTTCGCGCAGGGGCGGAGAGATTGTGTTTGTGGTGGTCATGGTTTCCTCAGGCAGTCACTGTAGAAGACAGTCACTACCCCAGCGGTCGGCTGACTTGGAGAATGCCTTCGCTCGTAGGGCTTCATCGGGGAAGAATGTGAAGGACCTCCTCCGCGTAGCGGTCGGCTGCGGCGGCGGCCTGCTCCGGACTGCTCCCCTGCTGGCGCGCGCTCAGGTAGGGCGCGTACCAGTCCGACCAACGGTGCTCGGCATGCGTCTTCTCGAATTGGCCGTGGTGCTCCTCTGTCTCGTGAAGAAGCTCTGCAAGGGTTGCGACATCCGTAGCTTCGGCTCGCGTCTCCTCCCACTCGCGGCCCGGAAGCCGCGTCGTGACCTCCTGGAGCAGCCAGCCATTTCCATCCGGGTCACTGAATGTGGCGAACGAGCGGTAGCTCTCATGATCGGGCGCAGGCCCGCTGATGCGCCCGCTGCTGCCGGACTGGAACTGCGCGCCGGGCGTCCCGGCGTGAAATACTTCGCTAACATCGACCCCGTGGCTCGCGAGTTCGTTGCGTGCAGACTCGATGTCAGAAACGATCAGATAGAAGCCCTGGGCCGAGCCGGGCGCAGCCGAGGTGACGTTGCTGCCGAATTGGATCGAGCAAGCCGAGTTGGGCGGCGTGAACTGCAAGACACGGAGGCCGTTATCGAAGGCGAAGTCGGCGTCGAGTCGCCAACCAAGGTTTCCGTAGAACTCCTTTGCGCGGTCAACGTCCGAAACAGGGATGACGACCGCCTCTAGCTTCAAGTCGCCGTTAGTGATTTGTTTCATGGTATCTCCTATGGTTTGTCGTCGATCTACGCCCCTTCAACGATCAGGTGCAAGCTGATTCATTAAGGCGCGTAACGAGTGAAGACAAAGTCGTGATCTTTGGCGGGCGCGTGGCAGGCATAGCAGGTCTTGTGCAGCGCCGCGCCGTCAGGTTTATCATTGGTGAATTGAGCGAAGCCCCAGCCGCCGGTCGCGGCATATTTTTTTGAGTCCTTGACCATGAACTGAACGTTGGTCGCGGGGCCGGCCACCAACGACCCGGCTAAGAGCTTCGTCACCTGTTCAGGCGGGAGACCTTGTCGCTCGGCAGCCGCGCGAAAGACTAGGTTGTTTTCCTCCGACGTGACCGCTCGATAGGCGAGCCGGGCAATAATCGCGCCGTCAGGAAATGGCTTTCCCTCTTGATAAGCCTTGATCGCTATATCGTTGCCCAGTTTGACGCGTAGATCGTTCAGAGGTTCCCCAACGTGGGCGACGGAGATCATGCGCCAATCGCGATATCCCGCAGGGAGCTTAATCCCGTAGATTGGTGCGGCCTCTCCATCGGCTTGTCCAGATGCGGGTGCCATATAGGCGATCACAGCGGTCAGGGCTGCAACTGCAACCAGCAAGAAAATCTTCTGTCTCATAAACGTTCCTCCTGCCAAGACGAACCAATCGTCCGTCGCGCTGATCAACACCATAAGCAATCTGGAGCGAGAACACATCACGAGAAGGAATAGTTTTTTGCTACCACTATTGGCGGCAACCGAGATACCTTGATTGTGGTAGATGGGATCGGGATGGAGTTCGGCCCGAAGATGGTCGGGTCGTGTTGCAGAAAAGCGTCGCCGAACCGCACCAGACAGAAGCTAGAGCCAAGAGGGCAACGCTGAGTGAGTCAATCCGCCTGCGCCTGAAATGGTCGGTGGCGTCGGGATTAGTCGGCTCAGTATTCCGCGAAGGCGTCATGCGGATAGCAGTACAGCCATCGCTCGCCGGGCTCTGCCGAGGCGATCACCGGATGCCCGCTTGCTTGCGCATGTTTGGTGGCGTGGCGGTTCGGCGAGTTGTCGCAGCATAGCGTCGTGCCGCACTCCTGGCAGGTGCGTAGATGAACCCAGCGCGCGCCGATCTTCACGCACTCTTCGCACTCGCGGCGCTTCGCGTGTTTGACTGTCGTGATCTCGTCGAGATGAGGACAAGTAACATCAGCCATGCTCGTCTCCTTGTTATTCATGCAGCGCTTGATGTACGAAGGCGACGGCAATTGAGCCTTCGCCGACCGCCGACGCCACGCGCTTGAGACTGCCGCCGCGCACATCGCCGACGGCGAACACACCGGGCAGACTGGTTTCGAGCAGGCGCGGCGCCCGCGTGAGCGGCCAATGCGCCGCCGCCAAATCCTCCGGCGTTAAATCCGGCCCCGTCTTGATGAAGCCTTTCCGGTCAAGCGCGACGCAGCCCGCGAGCCAGTGCGTGTTTGGAACTGCGCCGGCCATACTAAAAACATGGTTGATCGCGCGAGTCTCGCTCTCGCCGGTCTGATTGTTCCGCCAGCGCACGCGCTCAAGATGGCCGCTTCCTTCAAGGGCAACGATTTCGGTGTTTGGTCGAAGGACAATGGCCGGGTTCTCTTCGATGCGGCGAATCAGGTAGCGCGACATCGTCTCCGCCAGCCCGTCTGAGCGCACGAGCAAGTGCACGCGCCTGGCCGACTGCGCGAGAAACACCGCCGCCTGTCCCGCCGAGTTGCCGCCGCCCACGACAATGATTTCTTCACCGCGGCACAACTGCGACTCGACGAAGGTCGCGCCGTAGTAGACCCCCGCACCCTCAAACTGCGAGAGATTATCGAGCGGCAGCCGGCGGTACTCTGCGCCCGTAGCGATGATGATCGTGCGCGCCGGCACGCGCGGCCCGCTGACGATTTCGACGGCGTAAGGCTTGCGCTCGCATGCGATACGGCTGGCCCCTTTTGCAATCAGCAGCTCGGCGCCGAACTTCTGCGCTTGCGTGTAGGCGCGCGCCGCGAGTTCTTGTCCTGAAACGCCTGTGGGAAAGCCGAGGTAGTTTTCGATCTTAGAACTCGAACCGGCCTGCCCGCCCGGCGCGTTGGCTTCCAGCACCAGCACGTTCAGTCCTTCCGACGCACCGTAGACTGCCGCCGCCAATCCCGCGGGGCCTGCGCCAACGATCAACAGGTCGCGGACGTGCGTCTGGTCTATGGCTTCGTTGAAGCCGAGACAGTCGGCGATCTGCTGATTGTTCGGATCACGAAGCACAATCTCGCCGCGACAGATCAACACGGGCACGTCTTCGACGCCGACCCGGAAATGATCAAGCAAGTCCTGCACGCCTGAGTCGTGATCAAGGTCGATGAACGCGTAGGGATGGCCGTTGCGCGTCAGGAATTCTTTAATGCGAATCGTTCCCGCGCAATGGTTCGACCCGATTAGGACCGCGTCGCCGAATCCATGCGCAATCAACTCGACGCGGCGGAGGATGAATGCGCGCAGCAGGATGTCGCTCAGCTCGCTGTCGGTTTGCACGAGCGCGAGCAACCGATCACGCTCCACTTCGATGACTTCGCCCGACTCGCTGACGCGGATTTGGGCGAAGCCGCGGCGGCCTGAAAGCAGATTCACTTCGCCTGTGAACATACCGGGTCCGTAGACGACGATGAGGTCTTCGCTCGTGCTCGTCGGTCTGACGATTTGGATCTGACCGGCGACGACGACAAAGAATTGCGCCGTGCGTTCGCCGGCTTCGACCAGCACCTCGCCACGCTCGACCCGCCGCACGTGGCCGTGCGCAGCGAGGCGCGCCATCTGAGCCTCTGTCAGCTTCGGCACCATCTCGTCGAAGCGTGACGCCTGCGCCGATGAATTAAGTAGCGGTCTGTCGCTCATAGGACTAGGTGTAGCCCCTTCGCTTGCCGAAGGCAAGCCGCCGCGCCTGACCGAGGGATTCGCAACGCGGCCCTCACCTGCGCGCGGCAGCCGACCATCCTCACTCCGGTCGCAGGTATTTCTTCAACTCCGCCGCCGCATGTTTGAACAGGGAACGAACGGCGGGTTCTTCTGCCAAACCATTCAGCAGCCCGAAGTCATGAATCATGCCGTTGTAGCGCACCGTCGTCACCTCGACGCCGGCCTCGTCCAGCTTGCGCCCGTAGGCTTCGCCCTCGTCACGCAAGATGTCGCTTTCGGCGACCTGAATCAACGCCGGCGGCAAGCCTCGCAACTGCTCCGCTGTGGCCTGTAAGGGCGATGCGAAGATTTCCTTTCGCTGGTTTGGGTCAGTCGTGTAGAGGTCCCACATCCACTTCATCAACGGCGTCGTGAGGAAACGCTTCTCGCCGAACTGTTTGAATGACTCTCTCTCGAAGTTCGCGTCTGTCACCGGCCACATCATGATGTGAAGCTTGATTTGCGGGCCGCCATTCTCTTTCGCCTTCAGCGCGGTCGCCGCCGTCATATTGCCGCCGACGCTGTTGCCAACGACGGCCAGGTTCTTGCCGTCGACATCAATCTCGCCGCCGTGCTCGGCCACCCAGCGGGTGGCGGCGTAGATTTCGTTGATCGCCTGCGGATACTTCGCGTCGGGCGTGCGCGTATAGTTGACGAAAACAGCGGCCATCCCCGAAAGCACGACGAGGTCACGAACCATGCGCTTGTGCGTCGGGTAATCACCCAACACCCAGCCGCCGCCATGTATGAAGACAAAGACCGGCAATTGCCCTTTAACACCGGCCGGGCGCACGATGTTGAGCTTGATCGTGTAGCCATCGGCGTTGATCGTCTTTTCGGACTCCTCGATGCCTGACAGGTCAACCGAGACCGATGCCTGTGCATTGACCAGCACCTCGCGCGCGACGAGCGGCGGCAAAGCCTCAAGCGGCGGGCCGCCCGCAGAATTCAAGACTTCTAAGAATGCCTTCGTGCCCCGCGAAAGCCGTGGGTCGGCAGCGACATCCAACGGCCTTTCGGCCTGCGACGTTGTTGTACCACTCATAAGTCCTCCTTCGTTGTTCGTAGTCTCTGTGGCCCCTACCCCACACTATGGCGGATCAGAGCGAAGATCACATCACGAGAAGGAATGGTTTTTTGCTACCACTGTCGGTGGGGCATGGAGATACCCCGATTGTGGTAGCCGCGATTCAGGCGGCACGACAATCAGCATTTGGGCGAGCGGTTATTGTGCGGGATGATAATCTCGCGGCGTCCGAACAGACGGGCATCGAGCGAAAACGCTCCCGGCCCGAGCAGAATAATCGCGACAGCCATGATATTCACGAAGATGAGCGACGGTTTGCTATTGAATAGACTCAGCGGCGGGGCCGGCAGCCACGGCAGCGCGACGGCGATGCTCGCGAGTGCCGTCAACACGCAGGCCGCTTTCGTCAGAAAGCCGATGAGAAGAGAGGTGCCGCAGACGATAGCCAACAACCCGATGGCCCACGTCCAAAGCGATAGGTTGCTGCGGTCGGCCAGATAGACTCCGCCTTGCGTGATGGCGGCCGAACCGACACCGGCTCGCAACAGCAGCAAGCCGATGCCGGGTTTTCCGCCGGCGAATGTAGAGAAAAATAGCCTTTGCAAGTCCGGGCCTCCTTGACCGTCATCGGTGTACTTGCGGCGCTCCTCTACTTTAGATTAATCATCCCATACGGAAAGCGAATCCCTAAAGGCAGGAATTTTTTTATACCACTTCCGTGATCGCGCCTTGTGTCAGGCAGGCCACTCACAACTGGATGATGCCGCGGCGTACGGCGATGGCCACCGCCTGGGTGCGGTCGCTCGCGCCCAGCTTTTCCATGATGTGCTTGATGTGCACCTTGACCGTCTCTTCAGAGATGAAGAGATGTTCGCCGATCTCGCGATTGCGGTTGCCGCTGGCGACCTGCCGCAGGACATCTATCTCGCGCCCGGTCAAATCATCGTCGCCGAAAAACTCGGTCAGGTGGGCCGCCACCTCCGCCGGGATGCGCTTCTTGCCTGCGTGTACCTGGCGGATGGCTTCGACCAGATCTTTCGGCGGCATATTCTTGAGCATATAACCGCGCGCGCCGGCCTCAAGCGAACGCCGTATGTCTACGTCGCCTTCGAATGTAGTCAGCATGACGACGCGCGCCTGGGGGAATTCCGACCGCAGGGCGATCAAGACATCAATGCCGCTCATATCGGGGAGTCGCAAATCCAGGAGCGTCACGTCGGGCTGATGCTGTCGGAACAGTTGAATGGCTTCGCCGCCGGTGGCCGCCTGAGCGATCATCTGCATATCCGGTTGATTGTTGATGATGGCGGCAATCCCCTCGCGCAGCAGGGGGTGGTCGTCAACGCTAAAGACGCGGATGCTTGCCGGGTCACTCATTTACTCTCCTCCCTTACCGGGTTTCGATAATCCCGGTCTGGCGTTTAGCGGATACAAGCCGGCCAGCCAGCTCAACGAACGATTTGCGGGCTGGCCTGGGAAAGCAACATAGCCTGGAACCGTCAGTTCAACCAGGGTTCCGGCGCCGGGCCGGCCTCGCACTCTGAGCCGCGCGCCAAAGGCTTCGGCTTGCTTGCGCAAACCTCGTCGCTCGTCGTTCTCTGAGCCTGGCGCTTGCGCATCTGTCCCGCGACCGTCGTCGCGGATGACAATGCGCAGGTGTCTGGCTTTATATTCTACCGCGACTTCGACGTGCTCGGCGTGCGCGCGGCGCAGCGCATGAGCTACGGCTTCACGACCGAGGCGGTAGATTTCATCGCGAATGATCGGGTGCACGGGCCGTGGGCGGCCCTCGACGGTGACGCGAAAATCGATCTGCTCACGGGCGACGAACTCCTGCCGGATGCAGGAGAATACCTGTTCGATATCAAGTGAGTCAGCGCTGTCAGACGAGCGCAGACGTTGCAGCGCCTCCCTGCCTCCTTCAAGGACCTGCCCCAGGACATGCAGGACATGGGTGAGCGAAGCGCGCGCCGGCAAATCTTCGGGCAAGCCATCAACCGCGACATGCAGTTGCATCGAAGCGCTGATTACGCCCTGCAACAGCGTGTCGTGGAGTTCCTGGGCGACGCGTGTGCGCTCGGCGAGGCGTTCTTCAACGCGCAGGTTCAGTCGCCGAGCCGACTGGTGTAGCCGATAGCTGTAAAGCGCCAGCAGGGCAGACATGGCAGCCAGCGCACACAACAACAGGAACCACCACCGCTGCCAGAAGACCGGTACGCCTTTCACCATTGCCGCAGCAACTACTCCGTTGCCTTCACCGGGTAGCGCGTCCGTGACCGTTGGCGGTTGATAGCCAGGCTCGACGAGCAAGGCGGCATACTCGGTTCCGAGGTGCGTCGCGCTCCGCCATCTGGAATCGGGCTGAATCTGCGTGGAGGTCTGATTCGCGAAGGGCTGTACGTACCACGCGCCGCTACGAGCATACAGGACGATCTGCAATTCGGAATGCGCGCCGATGACGCGCCCTTCGATCACGTCGAGTTTGTCCGGGCCGCCCTCTTCAGCGAGAGGGACGCGGGTGAATTCGATGAACGGCCCGACGTTCGTTTGCCGAGTGCGACAGCCGCCGGCTAACATGCCGCAAACGGCCAGTAGGAGAAGTCCCGTCCAGGCGAGACGGCTTGTCGTAGATGTTTCCAGTTCTGAACTCAAGGTTCTTTTTTTCGGAGGAGCCAGGCTGTCGTTGTCAGCCTCACAAGATTGTTTCCAGCGGTACAGCAGTCCTCTCGTAGAGTATGGGTTCCAACTGAAAAGCGAATCCCTACAGTCAGTAATTTTTTAATAACACGAAAGTGGTAGTGGATCAGGCTTACCGCACGGCTCTACTTTCCTTGCCGTTTGGCTTTTGCCTTTTCCGGCCTTGTTTTTAGCGCAATCAATCTGGCGACCCACCGGCGGCGGTCAGAGGGCAAAGTTTCAAAGGCGATATGGCCGGGGATGAGGAGTTCGACTTCCGTACCGGCGTCGGCGGCGCTAAAGAGTCTCAGCCTCGCACCAATCTCTTCGGCCCGCTCGCGCATGCCTGAAAGTCCCCAGTGCCCTTCGCGCCCTGTGTTGAGCACCTGCGGATCAATCCCACAGCCGTTATCGCGGATGTGCATTCTTAACTGTTTCGACGCGTATTCGAGCACAACTTCGATGGTGTCGGCACGGGAGTGACGAAACGCATTGACCACGGCTTCGCGACCGATGCGGTAGACTTCATCGCGGATGACAGGGTGTAAGGGCCTGGGACGCCCTTCGACGCTGACGCGATAATCTATTCGCGCTTCGAGGGCGAGTTCCTGCTGAATGTCGGAGAATGACTGGGCGAGATCGTGAATGCCGCGATCAGACGAACGCAGACCTTTCAGCGCCGTCCGCCCCTCCTCGATCACTTGCCGCATCAGGTCGAGCACGCGATTGACTAGCGGCTTTGCCGCCGACCCTTCGGGCAAATGATCGGCGGCGACGTGGAGCTGCATCGACGCGCTCAAGAACCCTTGCAGCAAGGTGTCGTGCAAGTCTTGAGCAACGCGCGTGCGCTCGGCGAGCCGCTCTTCAAACCGCAGGTTCAACTGTTTGGCTAGATGATGCAGGCGCAAGCGGTAAAAGACGAGTACGGCCAGCGCGATAGACATCAAGACTGAGAGGCGAAACCACCAGGTCTGCCAGAATACCGGATCAATCTCGATTTGGATGATTGATTCCGCACTATTCCAGAGTCCGTCGCTGTTGCTTGCCATGACCCGAAAGCGATAGGGGCCGGGGTCGAGGTTCGTGTAGACGGCCTCGCGGCTGGCGACCGGCTCGCTCCAGTTTTGATCGAAGCTATCCAGCTTAAACTTGTACCTGACGCGATCAGGCACCGTGAGGCTCAGGCCCGCATAGCTGAAGATGATCCTTTGGCGGGCGCTTGAAATATGTAGCGCGCCATGAAGATCAACGGCGCTGCCATCCGCCGTCACCCCTTCGATGCGGACCAGAGCGGGGGTTGAACGGTCTGCCACCTGCCGCGGATCAACGACCGAAAGCCCGCTTCCGGTAGACAGCCAGATGCGTCCGAGCGCGTCCCTGATGACCGACCGGTGGCGCCTTACTCCTCCGACACTGCGTAACCCGTCGGCAAGACCGAACTCTCGTATGTCGGTTTCGACGATCACGCCGCTCAGTATCCGGTCGCGGTCAACTCGCAATACATGATTAGTCGTCGCGATCCAGAGCCGCCCATTCTGATCCTCGGCTAATCCCAATATCGTTGCATGTAAGGCTTCGGGCACTTCACGAGGAACTTGAATGTCGCCGTCACTGAGAATCGCAATCCCGTTGTCGGTGCCGATCCAGATCATGCCGCTGGAATCTTCCATCAGACAGTTGATGTTTCCAGGTGGCAGGCCATCCAGGTCCGTATAGACTGCCCAGCGATCATGTGATAACCAACACAATCCGTTCGCCGTCCCGAACCACATGCTCCCGTCGGAGCTTTCCAGGATCGAGGTTATAGAGTTCGAGGGCAGACCTTGTGCGGTTGTATAGGTGATGAATTTGCCGTCCTTCAGCCGGCTGAGGCCGCTGCTGACGGTTCCCGCCCAGACGCTGCCGTCGCGACTCTGATGAACGGCGTAGACGCTGTCTTGAGCGAGTCCGCCGGCCCGCGTATAGGTCTCAGCCGTGAAGGAACTCCCGTTGTACCTGAGCCGGGTCAGCCCGCCTCGCCGACGGCCTACCCACAACTCGCCTGCACTGCCCGCGAGCGAATAGATTTCGTCTCGGTCAAGTCCGGCGTTCTTCACCTGTCCCGTCTGTCCGCCCTGCTGCCAAAAGAGCCCGCCGCTCGAAGGGGCAAACCAGGTGCGGCCATCGCCGTCAACGTAAATGGCACCATTCCCCTGTGACGCAGAGTCGCTCGAAACCGCATAGGTCATAAAAGCTGTGTCACGCAGGCGCTCAAGACCTTGCGTCGTTCCGACCCAGAGATTGCCTTCGCGGTCTTCAAAAATCGTGTTCACAGCCCCGGTCGAACGGCGGTCGTTTGCTTCCAGTGAAGCCGCCCCGCTGGCGTTGACCCGCAACAGTCCGTTGCTGGTGCCGATCCAGATGTTCGACTGGCGGTCGCTGAGCATTGCAAGGGCCTGCGTTTGATCGAGCGAGCCCGTGCCGCGAACCATCGCCGGCGCGTCGCCGCTCTGTCGCACGATGCCACTGTCAGTGGCGACCCACAATTCACGACCCCCAGCCGCCAGAAGACAATTGATCTTTTTGTCAGGCACCCCATTCGTCAAGGCGACAAGCTGGCCATCGCTCATAGAAAAGAGGCCGGCATCTCTGGTTCCTACCCAGACTTTGCCATCGGCCATCTCCGCCAGGGAGATGACCAGCCAGTTAGAATGTTCAGCCGTGCTGGCCAGCTTTACAAATCTTCCACCGTCATCCCTGAAGATGCCCGAGCCGCGCACCGCAAACAGCGCTTCGCCACGCGGGCCTCTACACATTGCCGTGACCCCTGGGCGCGCCGGGTCGAGGTCAGCCATGACATCTTGAAAGACTCCGTCTTGGTAACGCAGCATATTCCGGCTCTGCGGTCGTATCCAGAGGCTTCCGTCAACGTCTGCCATCAGGTCGAGAATGGGACCAGCCGGAAGCGCGGCAGAGTTCGTATGATCGAACAGGCGGAAGCTTAATCCGTCGAAGCGAACCAGCCCCCTCTCCGTGCCGACCCAGAGATACCCATCGGCGGTTTGCGTAATGGCGTAGACAGGCCCGCCCGGAAATCCCTGTTCGTTGACCCATCGGTCACGCACGTAGTCGGACATCGCCCGATTAGGATCTAAGGCCCGCGTGCTAGCCGCAAAAGAGACCATGATCAGCCCCGCCACCAGCCACCTGAATGGCCAGCGAGCTTCTATGTTCCAGTCACGGAAGGTATTCAAATTTCTCGATGACCACCTCGGCGCCATTCTGCACCGGGTTATCGGTCTTGCCGTAGACATAAAGCGCCATTCGTACCGATGCCACACCGGGAGAAGGAACGCCCGACGTAAAGACATGTTCGCCGACGACATCAGAGCGAGGATCGTTTATCGCCCCGCGAACGGTTCTGAAAGCTACTCTTCCCGGCTCCCAGCGGAATGAATGAGTGAGCATTCCGCTGGGCGTTGTAAAGCGAGCTACGTTAGCCGGCACAAAAAAAGGCTGGATATTATATTGCGCATTCTTGCTGGTCGGATCGCCCCAGCGGCTGATCTCTATATCCATCTCACGGTTGTTCTGATCGTCGCCGGCGTAGTCCCAGGTGTACATGCCTAAAACGACCGCCGGCTCAAATTGTGATGTATCACGCACGACGAAAGAATAAGTGCCGTAGCCAAGACTACGCGTGAGGGTCACCTCCGCGCACGTCCATTTGCCACTCTGCTTCGCGACGCGGAGATGCAGCGCCCCGTCGGCGTCAGTCCAAGCATTGGCCGGGTCGTAGAGATTCATGGTATCGCCGCGGCTGCTTGGCGCACTGCGTACACGCCACTCATAGCCGCTGAAGGAAAGCGGAGGAGAGGTGCTTGGCCCGGATGTTGCGCCTTCCGCCATGACTACAGCCGCCACATCACCGCCCGGCTCTGGCAGCGCACTCATCGTGGTGCGGGGCTGATACCCTGGCTCGACTAGCAGCGCCGCATAAGCCGACCCAAGGTGAGTTGAGTTGATCCAGCTTGAGTCTGCCTGAATCTTTGTGAAGGGGATGTTCGACAGGGGTTGTAACCACCATGCCCCCGCCTTGGCATATAAGACGATCTGCTGCCCGGGACGGGCGCCGGTCACCCGCCCTTGAATAATGTCGAGCTTGTCCATGCGGCCCGCTTCTGCCGGAGGAATCCTGGTGAGCTCGATGGAGGGAGTGACGCTGCCCGATTGCGGGCGGCAACCGTTGAGCAGCAAGCAGCAGCCTAGCAGCAGGACGCTTGGCCATCTGAGCTTGCCCAGTGCGGAAATTGAATTGATGATTGCAGTCACACGGGGGTGCGTTGAGGGGCTCGTCGCGAGGCTTGCATTTGGCCTCAGCAAGCGCCAGCACTCAGCCGAGTCCAGGTCGCCAGACTGGCGGGCTTGAAAACTGCGGAAGGCTTTCGGTGTGTGCTGTGCCAGCGCCACTTGAGACCTCAGCTTGTAGTGTAGCGCGATGAAGGCACTATAGCCGAGGATTTCTCATGGCGTCCAGACGTTCAGGGCTCACTCTTATACCGGGTACGCGCCGCTGCTGTGGATGACTTATCATTTCATCTCGCCGGGTTGGTACGATCAAGGTGCAAAGCGACCGGGGCGGCACAAGGTTAGATTCTTTCTGACGCTGCTCGTTTTTATAGTCATCCTATTAGGGGCATTCATATGCTTGATGCACCGGAAAGCAATTGAATCCTTGATTGGCGGTTTGTGCGCGGCCATCGCCTCATTCTTTTCTTCGGTCGTTCCGCGTATCAAGGCGCGTAACGGGTGAAGACCAGATCGCTCTCTTTCATCTTCTGGTGACAAGGAAAGCAAGTCTTCATAAATGCGTCGTCAACTGGTTTGCCGTCGCTGTTGAAGTGACCGAACCCCCAACCTCCAGTAGCGGCATACTTCTTCGAGTTCTTGATCATAAACTGCACGTTCGTCGGCGCCCCGGCGACGAACGATTGATCACGCCCAAAAGCTTTATTGTTTTCCGCAGACGGGACGAAGCGGTAGTGTAGGGCTGCAATAATGGCGCCGTCTGGGAATGGAAGCTTGCCTTTGCGGTAGGCCTTGATCGCGATGTCGTTGCCCAAAACGGAAGCGAAACTGTTGAGGTTGCCTTCCTCGTGTGCGACAGAGATGAACCTCCAGTCGCGGTATCCGGCGGGGATTTCAGTTACGAAGACTGGTGCGGCCTCCCCATCAGTTTGTCCAGACGCGGGGGCCTTGTAAGCGACAACGCCGACCACGATTGCAACTACAATAAGCAAGAAAGTTTTTCGTCTCATACTGATTACTCCTTCAGGTATCGTTGATTGAATCCGTGCGTGATCCAGCAACCACGAACAGGCATTGTGTCAACTTTGCCCCCCGCTAATGCTTCCTATGGTGAGGAAACGATCTGAAAAGACCCGTCGTGGTCACACTACGGCGTTGGGTAGTCCCAAACATCGGGCGGCAGCTTATCCTTGAGCGATGCATACATGGCGTCGCGGAACAGTTTCACCGCCGGATACGGACGAAGAGCAATAGTGCGCTCCACGATCAGCCCCTGCTCGTTGTCCACGATGACCTCCAAGCTCTCGATCTTGTGGCCATCCATGGTCCCCTGCCAGCGCAAGAAGGTGGTGCGCTCGTCGAGCTTAAACTCGGCTGTATAGGTACCGGAACCACGCGTAGAGCTCGACTGAGCGAAAATCGCCGCGATGACTTCACGCCCCTCAATCGGCCGTACCAGGATCGGGCTTTTGAATACGATGTTTTCGGCAAGCAGCGCGCTCACCTGGGCGGGCGTGGCTTTACCAGCTTCCCGTAGTTTGCGTAAAGGATGCATCGTGATTTCTCCTATGAGAGTGACAGTGCCGGTTACCCAAAGGAGCGCTTCCTTGCCGGGCGGAATACCTGCGAGGTAGAGCTCCCACGTTTCTTGGTCAGTGGCTTCCATGCCCGTTTAGGCATGCATTTTCCTCTCGCTGTTCCGGGCTTCGAGGGCTTTGACGGAGTTCTTAAACGCCTTTTCCAAAACGCCCTTGCCGATGGTCCCGACCACGAAGCCGAGCAGCCGCCCCTTGAGATTCTTGCCGTCGCGTACGACGACCACGTCAATGTCGGTCATGCCGTCGGGCCGACGCGTGAAGGTGTAAGTGTGGCCCGACGCGCCTCCCCACAAGTTGGAGTCGGTCGTTGTGAGGACGACGCGGTTAGGATCGGACCAGTCGTAATGCAGGCGTTCCCAGATGCCGCCTGAGCCTTCCGTCACGTCGGCCTGCGTGCGGCCCTGATCATGCACCTTGAGGTACTCGTCAGCGCTGTTGCCAAAGAGCTTCGCGCGGCCAGGCCCGAAGTCTGTGAGCCCGGCGACGTACTGCTCGGGCGTCAAGGTGGTTGTCTGGTGGAGGTGAATCGTTGACATGTGTTCTCCTTACTTGGGTGGTGTCACATCGTTTCTGATTATGAGCGCCCGGGGCGAGCAGTACATCACCAAAACGAATGGTTTTTCGCTACCACTTTAAAGAGTATGGGAGCATCCCCCTATAGTGGTATTGCGCTTCGCTGATGCCGCGGCGTTACCCTACCTCTTTTGCTTCGTCGTCCATAGGATGGTAAGAATCATGTTGGCGGCTGCGGCGCATCGAAGAATAAGCATGCAACAAAGCATTTCTATCACACACAACATCCTCGTCGGCCCTCCACCCAGGACGCGGCAGGATTCTACCTTAATTAGCAGAGATATTCTGCGGAGGAGTTCAGATGTCAATCCGACCTGTTAAGCGATTGAGCAAGTCGAAACCGACGCTCGAAGGTGCCGGTGTGCATCTGCGTCGGGCATTCGGTTTTGGCAATACCAAGGACTTTGACCCCTTCCTCTTGCTTGATGATTTCCGCAACGATGTCCCAGAGGACTATCTGGCAGGATTTCCGTGGCACCCGCATCGCGGCATCGAGACCATCACCTATGTGTTGGCGGGAACCGTCGAGCATGGCGATAGCATGGGCAACAATGGAGTCATCGGTGCCGGTGATGTGCAGTGGATGACCGCCGGCAGCGGGATCATTCATCAGGAGATGCCAAAGGGCGATCCGGCGGGGCGGATGCATGGGTTTCAGTTATGGGGCAATCTGCCGTCCGCTCTGAAGATGACTGCCCCGCGTTATCAAGAAGTGAAGGCCGCAGACATTCCAGAGGTCACAGATGACGATGGCACACACGTGCGCGTCATCTGCGGCAGCTTCTGGGGGAAAACCGGCCCTGTCAATGGCGTCGCCGCTGATCCGATTTACCTTGACGTGTCGGTCTCTGCGGGCCGGCGAAAAACGCTTCCCGTTGAGACCGCGCGCCACGCCTTCGCTTATGTTTTTGCCGGCAGCGGAAAATTCTGCAATGCTTCGGAGCCGCTCGCTGTGCCGACCGAGGCAATCAAGTGGCTGGACACTTCTCCTCCCGTAGAGGCGGACAACCGCTCGCTGATCCTCTTTGATCGCGGCGACGAAGTTGCGGTGCAAGCTGGCGATGACGGAATCCGCTTCCTGCTGGTTTCTGGAAAGCCGCTTGAAGAGCCGGTCGCCTGGTACGGCCCGATTGTAATGAACACACAGGAACAACTGCGCCAGGCATTCACCGAATTGCAGGAGGGAACCTTCCTGAAAGAAAAGCGAGATAAATAGAAATCCAATTCGCTACCTAAGGGTGGCTCGTCGAAGCAATACCGGCGCTCCGCTTCTATACGATTCTAGCAACAGGTTACAATGGCGCTGCTATGAGCTCCCCATTTCTTGATTTGCTCAAACAGATCGCTGATGGTGTCGTCATCTATGAGCCGTTTCGTCGCGATACCCCTTTAAGGCCCGGTGCTTTATGGCAGCTGCGGGATTGTTAAACAAAGCCAATCGGTGTATATTCCAGGGGAAATAGTTATATCGTATGCTTCGCTACAGGCGGCCGAAGCTAAACAAACACAATGGCCGCCACGGTAATGTTTCAGCTCCTCAACTCATGAAACGCTTCACCGTAGTTTCAAGCTATCTCAAAAATAAGCCCTGAGTAAGATCAGGACGCAGCCGAGATGGGCGAAGCCCAAGTGGTTCGCATCATGATACGCATAACGCCCCAATCCCCGCCGGTGGTTTTGCAACCACGCAAACAGCCGCTCGGCTTTCCCGCGCCGCCCGTAGCGCCGCAACCTCCGCCCGTCTTGCGTCTTCGCCTTCTGGCGGTTGCTCTTGTGCGGCGCGATCATTTCAATGTCGAGCGCCTCAAGCTCCGCATCCAGCGGGTCAGAGTCGCAGGCTTTATCGCCGATCCATCCTTCAGGCTGCTCAGCGATAAAGCGTTCAACGAGAGTTTTGGTCACAAGGGTGACCCCATACGGGCTAGCAGATTGAGTGTAGGCGGCGACAGCGAGACCGGCAGAGTCTGCCACTCGCGTAGTCCCCTTGCCCCGCCTGGTCTTTCCGACTTTGCCGCCCCTTTTTTGGCGACCATGAAGGCGCCGTCAATCAAGCATTCGGGTAAGTCCAACTCGCCTCTGCGGCGGAGGTCTTCGGCCATGGAGAGGAGAAGCCTGTCATGACTGATTCCAAAATCATGGTCATTGAATCTGCACGCCCGGTCATAGCAAGCCTGATTTCACGGCAAGGCTTTCAGGTATTGCATTCCTCGGATTGCGCCGACGCGTTGAAGCTCCTCTCTTCCTTGATACCCGACGTGGCTATTATCAGCGTGCCGCCGGGCAAGGCCAAGCCAGCGCTCGAATTCGTCCGCCAGGTCCGTGCGTTGAAAATGGAAGTCCCTATCGTATTGGCCGTGGCCGAGAGTTCCGAGGAGATGGCGATTGAGGCCCTGAACGCCGGAGTAAATCGTTATCTTAAACCTCCACTTTCCGATCAACAGATCATAACGATCCTCGCGGAGTTACTTTCCGGCGATAGAGAACCCATCGCCAAAATTGAGCAGAGTTGCGCATTACGATGGGGCGAGCGGCTGATCGGTAATAGCCCGGCGGTTTGTGACTTGCGGGCTCTCATTAACAAATTGCGCAAGTGGACAAGCAATGTCTTGATTACGGGCGAAACGGGCACGGGCAAAGAGCTCGTAGCCGAGTTGATTCACGCAAACAGCCCCCGCTCCAACAAGCCTTTTGTCTGCTTGAACAGTGCAGCCATTCCCGATTCGTTGCTCGAAAGCGAGCTCTTCGGGCATGAGAAGGGAGCTTTTACCGGAGCGCAATACGCTTACCAAGGCAAGCTGGCGCTCGCCAATACGGGGACGATCTTTTTCGACGAGATCGGAGACATCAGTTCCTCAGTCCAGGCCAAGCTGCTGCGCGCCTTAGACGGCAAGGAGATTTACAGATTGGGAAGCAACAAGCCCTTGCCTTTGAGTGTGCGAATCCTTGCGGCCACTAATCAGGATCTCGATGCAGCGGTCGAGCAGAAACGCTTCCGCCAGGACCTCTACTACCGCCTGAATGTGATTCGCATGCAACTGCCATCGCTGAAAGATCGCACCGAAGACATCCCAAAGCTGCTTACCTATTACGTCAAGGCAATGAACCAATCGTTTAGCATGCACGTTGAAGGATTTACCGGCGAAGCCATGAATTTACTTATGTCGCATAGCTGGCCGGGGAATGTCCGGGAGCTTAAGAACGTGGTCGAAGCAATCTTCGTCAATCTTCAGGGCAGGATAATAGATATCGTCGATCTTCCGGAGCAGGTCAAGAAACACATATCAGAGATAACCTCTGCCAACCCCAACGAGCGAGAGCTTATGATCCAGGCGCTTGTCGCAACGAACTGGAACAAGACGCGCGCTGCCGACAAGCTCCACTGGTCAAGGATGACTCTTTATAGAAAGATGAATCGTTACAAGATTCTGCGCAGCACCGACCTGCCCTAACGACTCGAAGTCGCGCACGCTGATGGCAGGCTGCCAGGTCACGAGTCGCCTGATTCTTTCGTGTCTGTCATTTTCTTATCTTCTGTTTTCTTATCTTCGGCCGGCCCTGGCGGCCCCTGTCTCAGTTTCTCGATGAACCGATCTGCTACTGCCCGCGCGCCGTCAAGCATCTTGCCGAATTCGCCCTTGAGCCATCCCTTTGCTTCCTGCTCGCTTATTTCGTACTCAGCCAGAGCGGTTGGGTCAACCTCCATCTCCCGGCCCGTGAGCGTGCGCAGCACGAAGTCACCGAGTGGAAATTGCTTGTCGTCAGGGATAAGGAAGAACCGCGTGCGGGCGGTGTCTGTCCAAAGACTGAAATTCGCCAACGTCATTGCTCATCTATTCTGGGCTGGCGGTAGCCGACCGGTTGTGGGTTGGGAGCCGAACGCAATCTTTCTAGAAACTCAGGGCTCGGCCATTGCGAAAGGCTCCTGACCACCTGTAGTAGCCACCCCTCGCCGAACGGCTCAGACCGCGTTGCGGGGAGCCGGTCGAGAAAGCGCCGCCGCTCTTGCGTCAGGCAATCGGGGCCTATGTAGTTCCAGGGGGTAAAAAAAGGCGGCAGTTCTCCCGGATGTATCTCCGCAGCGTTCGGAAGGTATTCAGTATAATCATCCTCTTCGGGCGAGCCTGTAGCCATGGCGAGACCGGGTTGAGTAGCTTCGACGAATCGTGGCATCACATCTGTCATGAAATCCCAAACCCGATCTAGTTCCGGCCCACTGGCAATCACAGACGGGTATACGCGAATCTGTTTCACGTCCGGATGCGTGCCAAGGTAAGAGTGGGTCAGGAAGAAGGTCGATCTATTCATTTCGCGAGCCAGTGGCTCATGGTTGAAGATAATTGCCTGTCCGCTCGCTTCAAATGCGGCTGCGTCCTGTTTGGTAAGTATGTCAGACTGGTGGTCAAGGTATGCCTTAAATGGCACACCCATGTACGGGCCTAGCCCTTCGATTGCGAGCTTAATCAGGCGGAGACCATCCTTGGATGAAAGTGGTTGCTGAAAATAAAGCGACCCTCCAATCAGTGTATCTATCTCTAACATGTCTATCATTTCGCAGACTCAATTCTTAATCTCAATCGTGACCTTTTCGTTCGCGGGCTTGCTGTCGCTATGCTTCTTTACAGCTTCAAACACATTGTTGAACGCGGCTTGGCTGGTAGCGTCCAACCTGGAGAATGCCGGCCACGCGATAATCAGACGTCGATAATCATTACCCCCGGTCCGCGCGTGATCGACATAGGCTGTCAATTGCGTCAAGAGTTTTGCGGCTAACTCTGCGCGCCGCTCATCCTTCAAATTACCGGTCCAGTGTTTATACTCGACCAGCGCGTTCTCTACCCCTTCACCCCTATCAACTGTTATCGTGTAATCGATTCGCTTGCGGCCAAGCATTACTTCTACACCGGTAACATTCTGTCCGCCGTCGACCTCCCTAATGAGTTGCTCCATCTGAGCACGGATGCCTTCATTAAAATGCGGTGGTTTATTAGCGCCGCTCACAAGCATGTTTACTGGCATTTCTGGATTGCCCGGCGCTTCGTCCCCATCCAGCTTCGCCCTCGTAAGCGCAGCATTATACCTCTTGACGAGGTCGTAATCATAGCGAAGTATTCCCGCACCTGACTTTACTATCCCCACCTCATCGACGTGGACCTGAGGGTATTGTTCTGGACCTTCCTTACCCCTACCCGCCGCTCGCTGCAATTCTTTAAACCCATGGCTTATTACAAATACATATCCTTCTGGCTTCGGCTGTTCGGGCAGCGGGTCAATCGGCTTCCCTATAACATCAAAAATAGTGAGTCCGTCCTTCGAGATCGCGCCCAGGATGTCGGTCAATAGGTTCGCCAGTTGGTGTTCCACGGTTTTGACCTTCTTGTTCTCTTGCGTGGCCTCGTCCTCTTTTTGCCCCGACATGAAACTCAGTACTTTTTCCGCATCAACATCGGCCTCGTTGGCTAGCTCCCTGGCGCGTGGCACCTTGTCTTTGATCTTTTTATCCGCAGGCTTCTGGTCGTCACTATCGACGGCCTTCTGTACGCGCTCGCTATTCAAGAAGTCAAGTAGAGCGGCTGCTCCGCTGGCGAGCATGATGACGGCGTTGCCGCCCTTAACCGCAATCCAGAGCCGGTGCTGCTCACCGCCGGCGGTAAATGCGACCGACTCACCGACTTCTCCTTCGTCCGGCTTTTTCTCGCCCTCCTTGCCACCCAGCCCGACGGCCTTAAGCAGAGCTTTGCCCTTCTCTACAAGCCAGCCGATCACCTGGTCGAGTATTCCTTCGATCCACGCCTGGAAGCCGAGGATAGTCTCCTTCACCTTATTCGGGAGGTCGCCGAAGCCGAGGTAGTCTGCGAGGAAATCTATCACCGGCGCGATGAGACCGGCGAGTGCTTTCTCGACAGCGTTGGCCATGCCGCCGATGTTGCCCGCGATGATGTCCGCGATCCCGTTCACGATGGTTTCGATCAATCGGAATATGCGCGCCGCGTTTGTGAAGATCCACTTGAGAACTTTGTAGATTGCCTCAATCGCCTGAAGGATTGCGCCCACCGGGTTGAACAGCAGGAGGATGCGCGCGCTCACGGCCTTGATGATGGCGCTCATCATGTAATCTACTGCCGCCTTGATGATCTGATCGAGAATCTCCTGCGGGTTCAACTTCTCCTTGATCATCTCGAAGA
The DNA here is from genome assembly GCA_035275065.1 of Blastocatellia bacterium. Taxonomy (NCBI): domain Bacteria; kingdom Pseudomonadati; phylum Acidobacteriota; class Blastocatellia; species Blastocatellia bacterium. The sequence goes on along the minus strand of DATENM010000023.1, from coordinate 93,720 downwards.
TGCCCTCAGGCCCCAGCGCGACCAGGTTGGCGACGATGGAATAGGCCTTTTCAAGCAGCGCGACGTTCTCTTCGCCAATGTGTTTCGCAAGAAGTTTTCGAATGCGCGGCCACGTAATGCCCATCAACTCCAGGACGAATGTGATGATGCTCTTGAGCGACAGGTCCTTCGGGAGCGTGACGCCGGCCGCCGCCAGCCCGCCCGTCAGCCAATCGAGGAAGCCGTGCAGCAGGTGGTCAAGGATGTTGTCGAAGAACTGTGTGAACCCCTTGCCGACGGCGGCCATGAGATTGTTGGCGAACTTCTCAGGATCGTCCGCTATGTCGCCGATGACCTTCTGTATCTTCGCCACCACCGCCCAGAACGAGGCGGGCGGGATGCCGAGCAGGTCGAGCAACCCTTCGAGGATGAACTTCGCGGGGTCTTGGGCGAAACGATCAATCGCGTCGGCGAGCCTGCCGAGGAACCCCTTCGCCTTCTCACGCAGCGCGTGGATTTCCTCGCGGACTTCCTGCACGCTCTGCGCGGCGCGGCCTACGAGTTCGCGGTCAAAGTTGTCGCGGACTTCGTGCGCGTGATTTTGCAGCGTATCGAGCTGCGCGCCAAGCTTTGCTTGCTCGCCAGCGGCCCACGCTTGCAGGCTTTCGGGCAGCGAAGCAAAGAGATTTGCGATCTTTGTCCGTGCATCGGCGATAATCGCCTCGCACGTCATGATGATGCCGTTGACTTCAATAGAAATCTCGCGCGCAAGGTTGCACACGTCGTTGCCGAAGTTTTTCTCGGCGATGTTGTATTTGGCGGTGACCCACGGAGGCAGACCAAAGAGCCGGTCCGCAAAACTGACTAAGATACTCTCATGGCGCTTTTCGATCCACTCCTCGACCGTCTTCAGTTCTTGTTTGAACTGACGTTTGGCGATGGTGATCCCCGCGTCCCACTTCTGCATGGCGGTTTGCGGGAGCGTCTGGAGCAGGCCGTTGACGCGAGTTTGAGCACCCGTAAAGATAGCCTGTGCCTGCGCGCTCACCTGTGTACGTTTCTGCTCTTCAGACCCAACCATCTGCTTCTGCTGGCCGGTCGTGCCGGAGACTGTCTTGCTGCGCGAGGTGGCGAGCGCGTTGAGCGCCTGTTGTTGCAATGCCGCCATATCAGCGCTGGCCTTGCTCAATGATGCCTGCTGCGCGGCCAGCACCTTGGCCGGGTCCTCGGCGGCGGTTTTCTCAAGCTCGCCCTGCGCGGCGCGGGCTTCGGCAACGGGACCGGTCTGGACCAGTTTGGCAGGCGCTTTGTTCATGCCTGCCTCGCCCATGCGCGCTTTGGCATCTTCGGAGTCTTGATTAAGCGAGACGTTCTGCGCTGGCACTGAGTCGGGCGCTGCATGGGACGCATTCATAGCTGGAACAGGCGCACTGGCGGGCAGAGCTTCAAGCGGCTGGCCCTGCTGCGGCGTACCTGTGGGCGTCTTCTCAAGCGAGTCGTAGCTCTGATCGACGCGCTTCACGTCCCCCTGCACATTGCCCTTCACCTTATCGCCAGCCTCCTGTCCCATCTGTTCCGGGTCAGCCTTGACCAGCGATTTTTCGTCAGGTGGGCGCTTCTCCTCGATCACCAGTCGGATCTCTGCGCAGATTGCCTCGATCTGCGGGCTCGGTTTTGGCCGTTGTCCTAGTGCGTCAACCAGGTCTGCGCCCGCGTGGGCGTTGGCTTCCTGCTGCGGCTCGGTCACGGCGGTGCGCGCCTGCTTCACCGATTCCGGGGCCGACGGCAACGCCGCGTGCGAGGCTGCCGCCTGGCCAGCCGATGCCTTCACTTTTTGAACACGCTGGCGAGCGGCTGGCGTCAGGTCCGAAGGCGGCTCAGGCATCTTAAGCTGAACCGAACGTCCGCCTTTGCCGCGCCCTGCGCCCGATCCGCCTTCTTCTGCCGCGCCTTCGGGGGAAGCCGTCTGCGCTTTGCCCGCTTCGGCCTTTTCCCCAGGCTTGGCGCCGCGCGCGGTCGAGCCTTTCTTCGCCGGCTGCGCGGCCTCAACAGATTTGGCTGATTCTTCTGAGCCAGGCTCGGGTGCCTTTTCAGTCGCGGCAGTTCCAGTCGCGGCCTTTTTGGCCGACACGGGCGGCTCTTGCGATTTGGCCGGTGTCGCTGCGAATGGAACCGTCTGAGCCTCGGCGGGCGATGTAGGCGCGGGTGAGATCGGCGCGAGCAGAGTCGGCACAGGCGCGGTCTTTGCTGGTGGCAGAGCTGTGGGCCTGGCAGGTTCCACTTGGGTCGGGGGCACAGCGGGACTGACCGGCTGTGCCGGTACTGCTGAAGGTATGGGCGATGGGCGATTCGACTCCTGCGCAGGCGAAGCAATTGGCGGCGGTGCAGGCGGAGAAGCCTTAGGTCCGGCCATCGCTCCGAACATGGCCCCCATGCGTGCGTTGCCGACATTGCGTTGGAGAGCGATGCTCATCTGTGCGCGAGCAGCGACATCGGGCAACGTTTCCGCAGCGGTCATGAGGTTGGCAGCGCGGGCTGCCGACGGAACACCGTTAGACGGAGGCAGGACACCTTCGCGCTCTGCCGCAGGAGCGAATAATGACTGACCAGCGCCAATGCTTGAATCCATACCGGTGGATGCTTCGCGCGGGCGGCGGTCGCGCTGCGGGGTGACGTCTAAAGACAGGTCCTTAGTGGCACTCATATCACCCTTCAGCGGGAGGAGAGAGGATATCAGCGACAACCCATCCGAAGAACTCTTTGCCGAAATCTCCCTGAGTGATAGGCTTGCCGATCTTCTGGTATTCCCGCGCGATTGAATCCACAAGGTCGCGGAGAGTAATCCCCGCACGGTGGTCTGCCAGCGCGCGGAAGGCTGCATCGATCACGATGTTGCGTATGTTGCCACCAGTGATTGCAAACCGGTTAGCCACGTTTCGCAAATCGTCTTCACTGATGTCTGAATGTGGCGGCGGCGGGAGACTCCGCTCCCATATCTTTAAGCGTAATTCCGAGTCCGGAGAAGGGAACTCTATGATGACTTGAATGCGACGCAGGAAAGCATCATCGATATTCTGCCTCAGATTCGTAGCCATAATGACTACCCCTGAATACTCCTCCACGCGCTGTAAAAGGTAATTCACTTCGAGGTTGGCCCACCGGTCTTTCGCCTCTCTGATCTCGCCGCGCTGCCCGAACAGGGCGTCGCATTCGTCAAAGAACAGCAGCGCGTTTGAGTCCTCAGCTTCCGCAAATACTCGGTTGAGGTTCTTTTCAGTCTCTCCCACCCACTTGCTCACGATGGCGGAAAGGTCAACCTTATACAGGTCAACCCCCTCTTCGCTGGCAAGCAGCTCGGCCGACATGGTCTTGCCGGTGCCGGACGAGCCGGCGAACAAAACCAGCAGGCCCTTGCGCTCGGCGAGGCTTCGCCCGAATTTCATCTCGGAATAGAGGCGGCTGCGCAGACGTATGCGGTTCAATAGCTCCTTAAGCTGCCGTTTATTAGTCTCGGCCAGGATCACGTCGTCGAGCGAGAGCTTGCGCGAGGGCTCGATCCGCCGCGCGAATCCGAGCAAGCGACGACCGGCCTGTTTACGGCAGGCGTCGTAGAGGTCTTCGCTCGTAACCTTCGGATTGAAGACATCGCGCCGCCGCGCAAGCTCTCGCGCAGAGACGACCGAATCGCGTACCTGCCCTTCGTTGAGCTGAAACGCCCCGGCAAGCGTTTCCGCGATTTCATTTCTGTTCGGCAGCTCATCTTCGGGCGGCAGATAGGCCAACCATATCTTGCGGCGGCGTTCGAAGTGAGGGACAGGGAAATCGACATGCAGAGGCAGGCAGGTGCGAAACTGCGCGTAACTTTCTCCCGCCACAGTTGCGGACAGAATCGTTAGCCCCTGAAAGTTGCCGGCGGCGCGCCGCAGGTAATCCACGCGATATGACGCCTGCTCATCCTGCGGCAGAAGATCGACATCTGCCCAGTAAATGGCGGCCCCGGCGAGCCGCGCTTCTCGAAACGCGAGATCGACGATAACCTCCCATCGCGTCTGTTCCTGAAGGGCCGCCGCCACGTCCACGCGCAGAAGCTGCATACCGTTTTGAGTGCAGATGGCGTGCGCAGCCTTTTCTCGACCGCTGCCGCGAAGGCCGTGAAAAAACAGGATGGCTTTGCCGAGACTCACGTAATCCGCCAGGTGGCGCAGGTGGGCGATGAGCGCATCATCAAACAGTAGCTCATCCCATTTCACCGCCTCCGCGCTTCTCACCACGACATTCGATAGGCGAGCGTCCAGGCCGTCCGAGCCGAGAAGGTATGACGCGATTCTTTCATCCAGCCGAACAGACCGCGTTGCGCGATTGTCATCTTCGCCGCTCAAGACAAGAAGCCGTTTTGACAGAAGCGTGCCTTCGGGCTCAAATGCCGCACGGGCCTCTTCAAGCGATTCGGCCCGCGGGCGCATTATCTGGAGCAGCAGCTCAACTGGCGGCTTTTTGTGGGAAACATCATCTTGGAGATAACCGAGCATGCGGCGGTAGCGGAAGTCGAGTTCGGCCAGCAAACAAACCAGCACGAGGTCTCGCTCAAGGTCGGTTAGCTGAAATGCTGTGGAGAGTGAATTCACCCTCAGATCGACTTCAGAAGCCGTGGCCTGCACGTTCTCGCGGATTTGTCGGCCTGCTAAAGCTTCAGCCTCCCAGAACGGCTTGAGGGCGTGCAGCAACGATTCGGGCAGTCGGTCGGGCGGCGCGATAGGAGAACTCATATACCGGTCAATCTCGGCGTCGGTCACATAAACCATGCCCCACATCTCTTCCGCCTTTGTCTGTCCGATGGTCAAACGCCAGCGCACTACCTGCGCGCGCACAAGCAGGTCTACGCGTGCAAGTTCGTCGCGCAAGTGTTCCGCGCTGCGCCTGTATGGGCCGCGATTCAGCAGGACTTCTGGAGGCATGTGGGACTTCATTCGGAGCTCCGCTCGATGTGGAAGATAACCTTCCGGCCTCCGAGCCACGTGACCCCGGAGAGTTCCTTCGTGTAGGAGGCCATCTCAAGCACAACGTCGAACGGGCCGGGCTGAAGACGGACATCTACGCAATGATCGCTGATTTGCAGCGCGCCCGCTCGCCGCAACATATTACGCAGCAGGTAAAGCGGGCTCGAACCGGACAGGCCGGGCAGCCACTGCGCCCAAAGTCTGATCGCGTAGATCGCTGTGAGCGCGAGCGATTCGTTGACGATCACGCCGGGAGGCAGGTCTGCGATCAAATCGGCCAGACAGGATTCTGGCGCAGCAATCTCTTTAAGAGACGAGTAGAGCGCGGCGCGGTCTTCAAACAGCTCACGCACCTTCACAAGAAGTCGGTGGCAACCCTCAACGTCAAGGGCTGCGAGCATCTCTGTGGCGCAATGCTCCTCAGGAGCAAGGCCGCACCAGAAGGCGAGGCCCTCGTCAGTAATCGTATCGCGAAGCGCGCGCGGTCCCATCCATACGATACCGATGGCAAGCAAAACAGATGAGACCGGCCCCGCCCCGCAAGCCGTGGCCACCTGCGTAATGCGCGCATCAATGATCGCTCGCGCCGCCAAAAAAAGTCCCGCACACTCGGTTTGAAACCGCTTTGTGAAAGCCTCTGTGCCTCCAGCCACTCTTGACGCGATGATCTCTTCCAGAGCTTCTACAGCGGCGGGGCCATAACTTGCAGCCGTGTTAAGTGCGTCTTGTGCGCGGCGAGGGAGTATTGCGAACGAGGGCGCGCCGCCGCCCATTCGCATCGCAGCCAGGATTGTGTGGGGGCCGGAAGCTTCCGCAAACGACCTGGCGCATATCAACAGGTGATCGATAACGGCTCGCGCGGCGGCCCGGCTTGCAAGCTCAGGGTCGGCAGCCGCCAGCGCTGCATAGAGCCTGATAGCGTTCAGTGCCGTGTCCGCCTCATTTAGATTGAGCCTGACTTTGCCCGCCCGCAACAGGTCGCGGATGCGCTCGACAATCTGGCGGTGCAGGGGGGTGGCTGCCGGATTGCGAGATGGCAAAGTGGACTGCCGTAGTTCGGGCAAGGTTTTAGCCAGAATCGCAAACAGCGCGTTGCACAGCCATTCAACATCGAGCCAGTCGAATTCCGACGAGATTTGTTCGCCGATTTCCGGGAGCTTCTCGGCGGTTTCGGAGTTCAAGCCCGACACGTATGCGCGGTCAGTTGCGTGGCGTATTACGTTAAGCACTGCTGCCGCAAGCGAGCGACGGTCCGTCCAGTCCGGCATCAATGGACGGTTCTTCAGGTACTCTTCAAGAACGGCTGACTCAGAAGGCGCTGAGGTGGGCCAAACGCCGAGCAGGCGGAGTATGTGAATCGCGCTGCGAACGAAAATGCGATGCCCATCTGCGTTGTGGAGCTCGGCGCGAGTCTCCCCAGCTTCGGACCAAAGAGCGCGCGCGGCAGGTTCGTCAATCAGCGCGAGGACTCGGCTGAGGCAGCCGAGGATCGCCAATCGCCGGAGGATTGCCGAAAGATGCTCTCGGTGCTCCATCAATAAGAACAGCACTGCCTCTTTTTTCGGACGACCACGGAGCTTTGAAAACGCGCCGTAATACCAGCGCTGCCATGCCATATCATTCAACAGGTCGAGGAGGAAGTGCGCCACATAATCAGGCTCATCCATGAACCGAACGAGGTTGTCGCTATGGTCGCCGTCACGCGCAATGCTCGTTACCACGGCAGACCCTAAGCGGTCGGCCCATCTACGTGCGAGGTTCGCCTCGGTTTCGGCCATTGCGCCGTCGAGCACAAGCCGCACGTTGAGGCGGCGCAGACAATAGACCGCCGGATCGTTTTCGAAGGCGTGGGCGAGGGCGTCGGCATAAGCCGCGGACACGCGCGGCCGCACCGTTCGCTCAAGGCGTTCGACCGCAAGCGCAGCCTCCTGGCGCGCGCCTATTAGCCTGTAGCGGCAGTGCCAATGTCCAATGCGCGGTTCCATATACCGCTAGCCCCTCCCTGCTATACGTTATTGCTGGCGGCGACCCCCGCCTGGAAGCTTGCCAGGATGGCGTTGAAGGCTTCCTGACTCAAGGCGCGCGGAACTAAATTGCCTCCTACCACCTCGCCATTCAACATGAGGTCTCCGTTAATCGTGACGAGTGGCGTCAGTTTATTTGGATCATTGTCCTTCAGCTCTAGCTTGAGGCAAGTGACAAACTCACCTTCCTCATTAGAAAACCCGATGACGAACTCACGGTCGATAGTGTTTTCTGAGCCGAGGTCTATTCGTAACTGGTCGCCCCCGCCGGCTGTGGATGTTATCCGGTAAATTGAAGGCTTCTGCGGGGCGTTCTCCGGGCTAAAGCTGGCCGGCTCGTTAAACTGAACGGCCCCATCGGTGATCTGTAGGTTGCCGTTGATTATAGTTCTGCCGCGGATACGCATTACTCCGCTTTGGAGAATGTCGAAGCGAGGCGATATTTTCACTTGCTGTTCAGCCGACCCCGACACGTCAGCTTCAGGGACGAATATAGCGAAGCGCCGCGACTGTTTCCGCTGAGCGTCTTCGCCTTTCTCATATTCGTATGTAACCTCACCTATATTGCGCTTGTCGTTGTTGCTCGATTGTTTGCCGATCTCCAGGCGCGCACCATTGGCCGGATGATCTATCACCTCGCCTACCAGTCCGACATAAGACCGCTGCGCGGAATCGATCATAATCGTGCCGTCGGGAAGGCGAATGATACGGCCGAGATAGACCCTCCACCTGTCATTATCATCGTCAGAGATCAGGGGCACTTTCGAGCTCAGCACACTCTCCTGCACGCCCGGCGGACGCCGCGCATCAACAGTATTTGAAACGGGCCTCTCGACAATGACCCGTGGAACCTCATCTGATCGATAAGCGTCGCGCGCACCCGCAGGTCCGCAGCCACCATATCCTTCGGGCGCAGCCTCCCCATCGCGGCGGGAATAGACGAGCCAGACATCGAGCCGGTCTGCGCCTAGATCATCAAAAGCTCCCTCCGCAAGGTACTCCTTGTCGGGCAGCACCAGCTCGCGCCCGTAGCCATCAATAGCCATGCCGGGGCGAACGATCACCGCCCCATCTTCCTGCGCGATCTCCAGGCCCAGAACGATGCCCCAGGAATGATGGGCTACGTTATGACGACGCCTGGCAGCAAGCTGGTATAACTGCTCATCTCTGAATTCGTCCACCCGCAAAAACTGTTTGTCAAAAAAATGCACTCGCGGGACAATCACGGTCGTCATAAATTTCGGACCTCCTTCCGACTCGGGTTAACTTCCATCGGTGACTTCGATCTCATCTGAGAAAACCGGCTTCAAAAGCCAGGCCCTTCCGCCCCGTTCGTATTGCGCCTCGATCTCCACCCGGACTGTCGTGTCCTGGGTCGAAACCGGAGCTTTGACGCCGGCAATATGTAACGAAAGCGTGGACTCGTTCGGGTCCAGAGTTGTCGGCACATCGGGTATGGCTACAAACGGCATTACGGGAAGGTTTTCGCTTATGAGCCTGTGCTTGAGCGAGATTTCGGTCAACGGCATCGCACTCTTGTTCTTCAGCTTTAACCCATACGCCCAGTCCCTTTCTACTTCGATTTCGCCCGGGGTCTCGAACTCAACAAACTGGAGTTGTTGTTCTACTTTTACTATTTTCGGCTCATCCAGCGAGAGCGTATCTTCCGGGCCGTTCTGCCACTGGTATTTCATGGATAAGGCGATTCTCAGGTCTGACGTTACCTCGATTGGATGCGGGACCGGCCCGACAACTCTCTCACCCCCAGGTAATATCTCGGTCGGCATAGGCAACAGATTGCGGACGGTCGCATCTTCGGTAACGATCACTTCCTTCAATGTCAGGGGCAGCGTAGCAGTGTTCCTGATAGTGAATTCATGGCTCCAGGTTGCCGAAGGCGGCACCGAATCGGGGACATCCGAGGTATCGATCACCGGCGTTTCCAGGACGGGGATATGTTTCTTCTCGTTGGATTTCCACCAGGGGAAGTTTCCGATCTTTCCGCTGGCCATGATTTCGATGTCCATAAATCCCGCCGGGATTTCATCCTTCTCGTGACTCACAGAGATGGTGGTGCTGCTGCTGGGAGGGATTGAGACTTGCGTCCCCAGGCTTCGTATCGGCGCTTTCTTAGAAACGGGTATGGTCTCAAGCAGCTTGTCAGCGGTGATCTCTTTTTTCTCGTTGTTGGTCAGGCGCACGGTGTAGCCCCATGGCTTTTTGGTTTCGATCAACTGGGGGACTTGCTCGAAGGTAACGTTAATAGTCGTCGAAGCCTGAATCGAGCTACGCAATCCGGCTAACCATGCGGCGACGAGCAGATCTCGAAAGAGTGGATTCGTGGGGTCGGGCTTTATAGGCGACTGCTCAATCGAGCCAGTTACCTCGATTCTAGCGGGAAGGGTTTCTTCGTCCTCGTCCTTTGGGTCCTTCTTGGGGTTGAGAGAAACCAGGCAATTGCCGCTGACCGACAGCCACATGCCGGAGGGCGTATCGTCCTGAGGTGGCGCGCCTATCGACAGCCGCACGGTGGTATCGTTTTCCTTCTTTTCGCCAAGATCAAGGCGCAGCCGTTCTATAGTGCGGTCGCCGGATTGCACTGTTACGCTGTAGATTCTCGGCCGCGGTGTGCCTTTGGGTGGCTTCGATACAGGACGAAAAGATAGACCATTCGGCTCGTCCCCATCAGTTAAGCTCTCGTTGGGCAATGGATCATAGCACCCGCGCCGTATGATTTCTGCCGGAGCCTCTTTCGACCAGTCGGCGAGCTCTAACATTGCCCTGGCGCTGGTCAGAATGGCGTGGACATCGTCTTGCACACTCAGCAACTGGACATTCTCATCACCGGGTTCAGTATCTTTGTTGACAAGGATGAACGTCGCCAGTGCCGATTTCTTGTTTAACTCCTCTACTATGTCTTTGGGCGGTCTGCCGGCCGTGACAGTTAGCACTTCGGGCTGCGGAGTACCGCTTTCGTCAATCAATGTCAGATTAATCTCATTCCCTTGTTGTGTCTCCCTTATCATTACCTGAATCTGCTTTCCAGATTCTCCAGGCTTACTGGCCTTGACCATCATGCGCAGCGTATTCTGAAGCAATGGCACAACGAGCGTCCGTTGGCAATCGAGTAACTGCACCATGCCGAACAAGTAATTATTGCCGCGCCGGTCCATCGCGATTCTTTTAGCGAGGTTGCCTGACTCATCGGCAACTCTCAACACAAAGCCATAAGGGTCGCGATCCGTACGCGGGCCGACCTGCATCAGCGCGCGCACGCCGGGGTCAGCGACTCCTATGCCGCGCAACCCCGTATAGGCGATGTCTCGTCGGTCCCCGCAGTTGATCCTGCCCAGGAAAACCGCACCCTCTGCCGGCAACTCTGGATCATTGTCTTTGTGAGCAGGTGTAACGAGTACGCGTGGGGCCTCGCGCCACCGCTCGAAAGTATTCTCTGAGCATGGGGCGCGGCCGGGCTTACGCAGCCGCGACTGCTCGCGGCAGTAGATGAGCCAGGTATCAACGCACTCGGCGCCTTCATTAAGCGATAGGGGCTCTGCCTGTTGAAGCAAAAGCTCGTGGCCGAACGAATCAATCGCGATGCCGGGCTCAACCTGGAACTGGCCAGAGGCGAGTCGGATTTGGAGACCGCGAATGATGCCCGGCATGTGTTGGTTGAGGTTGTGGCGCAGGTCCAACCCGTTCAGGTATTCCTGCTCGGACTGAAGATCCGCGGCGGTGAGCCGCTGTCTTTCAACATAATAGACGCGCTTGCTTTCCATCACGATTACCGGAGGTTAAGTTCCTTCCTTCAACTTTCTGATCCGCTCTGCGGCTTCCTGGACAATATCTTCGGCCGGGCGATTCGGCGGGCCGCCGGCCAGCGCCTGCTTCACTGTGGCCGGATTGCTCTTGGACAGGTCTCGCAGGTTCATAATGCCAGCCTCTTCGAGGCGCATCGCGTAAACGGGCCCGATACCCTTCACTTGCTGAATCTCAAGCAGGGGGTGGGTTGGCGGAAGGGTGTCCGGGTCAATTGCCGTCCTGCCAACCGGATTTGCAACGGCTGGCGTGATTGGGACATCCGGCGCTATGACTATCTCAGCGGCCGGGCTGTTATTTGCAATTAAGGCCGGACCGTTTGAGTTTACCGGCGGTCCCGCTGTCGGATCAGCAAGGGGCGTAGTCGGTGAAGCGGGCGGCTCTAAGCCCGGCCCGGTAGCCGGCTTTGCATCCTCCGCGTTGGCTGTGGTTGGTGTAGAGCCTGAGCTTGCGGCTGTGCCTGTGGTTGTTTGATTCACCGGCTTCACATCTTCTTTGGTCAATGCAGCGTTCACGTTTACATCTGTTCTGATGGGCGCCGTTTCGACCCCGAAACGCACCACGCGGCTCTGCTGGCAGATGTCCTGGTATGAATAGATGATCAATCTTTGGGCTCTCGTGCCATCCCCGCGCGGCACGAACAGATGATCATCGGCAAACTTCGTGCGCAACCCTTCGAGGTTTCCATATGTAAACGGCGCCGTCGAAATACTGCCAAAGCCAAGACTGCTCAACTCTCCTACGACGTAGTCGGTAGGCTGCCAGATGAAGCGCGCGACGTTTAAATAACCGGGCCTGCCGGGCCAGCATTCCCTCTGAAGCGGGCGGCGGAACGGCGGATAGGGATTGATATATATTACCTTGCAGTAAGCCCTGCCGCGCTCGTCCTTTCGCCGCCAAAGCCATACCCTCGCCAGATGCACGCCCGTGTCGGGGCCGCAGCCGTAACATTCACACCCGAGGTAATGGCTGCGCCAGTCCTGCACCAACCAGAAGATCATCTTCTCGAACCAGCCGGCCGTCGGTTCGTTCAGTCTTTGAAGTTCGCACAGCCATTCTCGGATGAAGCTGAAGCTGTGGAGCGCGTGGCTCGTGAGCCACTGGCTCAACCTCTCAACCCTCTGCTTTGCATTGCCAATGGTGGAGATGGCTTGAAGATCATTGAAGAGTTCTTTGAGCTTTCTTCCGTACTCTTCTTCCCAATCGAGCGCGCGTCGTTCAGCGGAATGGTCGCAGTGTTCGGCCTTCTTCGCGTAGAGATGATATCCCTCGTGCGTCCGCGTGTATTCGCATACTTCGACGGCGTCGCAGGCTCTTTTGGCAAGGGCGTTTCGCGCGTCGCTTGCGGTCTCAGCGTAACCGATGAAAAGGTCAACCGCCTGGACCTCGCTTTGTTGAATCTCCCATCCGCCGAAACTAAGATTCGGCCCCGGAGTGCCGGGCGTTGTTCCCGATTGCGCTGCCGATCTTTGCGCGGACATCGGAGCCCGGTCCCTGCAAGGGCCTTCATCGACAAGGCAGTATTTCGACAGGTCTATCTCGGCCTCTTCGCGAACGATGATGTCGTTGCCACAGCAGTCTATCGCATATCCCGGAGTCACCGACACGAACCCTTCCTTGCCCGGCCCCGCGCTGCAATGCACATCAAGTCCGCAGGCCACTCCCCAGCCGTCACGGTAGCGCGCGAGCGCCGTTTTGCCTTTCACCCATTCAAGCAGGGCGTTGAGATCCTGGTCCGTCAACAGCTGACCACAAAAGAACCGCGGCTGCACCAGATACTCCAACTCGCAGCACTCACCCATACAGTCGGAACATCCGCAGTTGCAGCGGTGGCCGCCCGTTTGCGGCGCCATCGTCATGGTGCTCATATCCGTAACTCCTTCCAGTCTAGTCGCGACTGTGCTCGCGCTTGTAATTCTCGTACTCGTGATCAGGCAGCACTCGGAACCAGCTCTCGAACGTGCCGCCGCGAATTCCATCTCCCGTCGGCAAAAGCCCTCCGAGGTGGTTGCCGTCAACCGGCACGCCGTGGCAGTCTAAAATGAAATCGCATTTCAGGGTCACGAAAACGACCTGGTTTTCGAGATGCGAAAAAGCCCGCTCGCCCTCGGCAGCCCCCTCAGGGCTAAGCGAATAAACCCCTATGCAGTCGTGCTCGACGTGCGGGGAAGTCGTGTAGGGGACGAAATCCAGGTCCTCTTGCCTTGCGCCATACTGCACGACGAAGGTCGAAGCGTTGACGCCGTAGGGGCCGCGCCTGCCCGCACCTTTTTCCGGCTTCTTCAGCCTGCGGTCGAATCGCACCTTCAATCGCTTGAGCCGTTCGAGGTGACCGCGCGACATGACTCCCCCATGCGGCCAGTTGATTTCGCAGATGTGCGTGAGCGATTGAACCGGAGGGCGCAGCGTCGGCCTGCCCATCATAACGATTTCGTCATTATCAATTGGCGAGCCGGGGCGGGAGCGTATCCAGGCAATCGGGATACAGTGGTGCGGCGGACAAGCGGGCGCGAGGCAACTCTTGTAGTGCTCGCCGTCAGAATCGCAATCGTCCTCAGGACACGGGCGCGGGCGTGAGCTTGCGCGGGCCTCGTAATCCGCGCGCTGCTCAGGGGTCTGTTCCTTGCCCCCTTCTTCGAGAGCTTGCTCTGATTGCGTCGCCTGTTGATCGGCCGTGCTATCGTAATCTGTGCGATCCTGTTCATACTCATCGTCGCAACCTCTGCTGCGCACCTTCCAGTGGTACTTAGGCAGGTCGCGGCGGCGCACCCAGCTCCACTTGAATTCGTACCCTTCCAGTATGCGGCTGTATTCGCGCCTCTGCTCGTCGCAGTTGCCTTCACTGTAAAGGACCGGGACCTGTTCTATAAGCTTCTCTTCATACACCAAGCAAAGCAGCGGGTAGTATCGCCGGTCACCCTCATGGTCTTTTTCATGATCTTTGCTCTCGTTTGATGACTGACCCGTTTCGGCGGGCCTTTCCTTCCACGGTATCGGCGGAGGCACGAGGTTCTTGCTGACGACTACCTCTCTTCCGCAACAATCTATGGCCATGCCGGAACTGACCTTTACGTGATCATCACGACAGTCCTTTGAGGGATGCTCGGTTACATGTAACCCGCAGACCACACCCCAGCCATGTAGAATCCGGTTGTGCAGGAGCCTGTGCGTCCAATGATAAGCCTGCTCGTCTCGAAAATCGCGTGCAGTCATAAAACGCCCTGTGAAATATCGCATCCGCTCAAGGGCCAGGTCGGCGCATTCTTTGTAATCCTCTTCGCTCATATTCGCACTCTCCTTTTTAGGCAAGCAGCGACCCCTTTCCGACGGTAGCGCCCGGGGCGAGTCGCATCACCATGTCTCCCCTGGCCGAAGTCAAAATTGTGTCCAACCCGAGACGCCCGCTGCGGGGCAGGCTCGGCGGACGGTCCGTTACATGTTCACAGCCCAGCGTCGTCAGTGGCGTTTCGCCCATAATCGTGTCAACGCCGACGGTCGATTGCACGCCGACTCGGAATCGCGCATCAAGCAAGCACAGGTCATAGCGGGTCTGCGCGGGCTTCTCGGCCTCAATCGCGCGCCGTATCTTGCGCTCGTCGTCGGCGGTTCGCACCCAGCTTGCGGGGACAAGCACTCTGAAGCGGTGAGCGTAGTGGTGAAAGATGTCGCGCGAAGGGTCGCCCGTAGATACAAGCTCTGCTTCGCCTTCGCGGGAGAAGACCCCGAGTTGCAGCCTTCTTGTGACACTCGCGCTCCACAGCGGTGGTCCTGATTGTCCGAGCCTGCTTGCGCCCTCCGCGAGGATAAGGTGTTGCCGCTCTCTGAACCCTTCGACGATGACCGGGAAATCCGTGCCGCGCACCTCGTCGGCAGGCAGGTTCGCCATGTTCGCCAGATAAACCGCGATGAAATCGCGCAGGCCGCGAAGCTTGCCGCGATGCGGGTATATCTTCGGCACAGCGGCGAGCAGTTTACGTTTCTGGCCTTGATTCCAGTCGCCTTCAAGCGGTAAGGCCAGCCACTGCCTTGCGAGGTATTCGAGGAAAGGTCCGTCCGGCACCGCTTCGGGATCGAAGTATTGCGCGATCTCGTCGATCCGCAGTTCTATGTCGTCCCACTCGGTCTGGAAGATGGCCAGGAATCGCTCCAAAAACATGCGACTCTCGTCGTCGGCAGACCAGGCCGCGGGCAGGTATTTCAGATAAGACTCTCGCGGGTAATGCGCCTTGATCGATTGCACGACAGGGGTGCTGAAGCTGTCCGCGTCGAGCTTCATCATGATCGACAGGTAACGCCCGCTGCCGCTCTGAACCAGGAACTCAAATCTACGAACATCCTTCTGGTCGCACTGTGGCGGTTCAATAGGAGCAAGGATTGTGTAAGCGTGCTGCCACTGTTGGTCAGGCACGCCTATAACATCTTCCTCTTCCTCGTGCGCGTAGGTTCTCACTTCGATGCGGCTGCCTGGAGGAAGGCCGGAGGCGTTCAATTCTATGCGATGCCACTGACATCTGTAGATCGAGCTGTCGAGCGGTTTGCCCTGCCACGTACCTGAGGTCTGATACAGCGCAAGCCCTGACTGATCCTTTGGGTCGAGCGATTCGACCGGCTCGCCCTGCTTGTCAAAGATCAGGCCGGTAGATAGCGAGGGCGCTTCCTTCGGTTCGGCTGCTTCAAAGAGGTCGGCGACTTCGCTATAGCGTCTCTCCCCGCGTCTGCTCTCCCGGCAGTCATAGACAAGGACCGTCGGCTCGCCGGGCGCGTGAAGAAGGATCGCTCCTTTATTGTCAATGGCGATGCGCGTAGGGATCGGCGGCCTTTCGCGCGTGGGCACAACGGCGCGTATCTCTTCCCGGCCAGCCCTGTGTCGATAGACCGTCCCGTCTTCGTCTAGCACACAGGCCATCATGCCGCGCGCGGCCACATCGACCGGTTTCCAGTCGAGTGCGTGGCCCCAGGCGTGGCGCAGTCTTAGCCCATCAATTGTGTAAGCGCGAACACGACGTTGCTCGCGCTCAAGGACGTAGACCAGGAAAGCTCCTGCCGCGGTCCGAACCGTCCTCGGAGCCGCCGGTTCTTCACATCTCCGCAGCTCCCTATCGAATGGCGCGCACAGACCTAGCTGCGCCTCCGGGGCGGGCGCGGCTCGCGGCATTTGCCGAGCGCATAGTCTTGCGAGCGACGGCGGAAGACAGAACCGCCCGGCCTCATCGAGCCTTATTGCCGGAGGGTCGAATCGGTCGCGAAGCGTGCCGGCGTCTTTAAAGCCAGGCCCTTTGCAGTCAGACATCTCAAGGACAGGTTCTTGATCTTTAATCTCTTTGAGCAAGTAGATGCGACCTTCCCGGTCAACCGCAATTCTGGTCCACTGGTCCTCGCGGCCGGGACACGAGGAATGCTCTCGAAGAAGGCTTCCGGGCGTATGGCGATAGATGCGGGCTTTGTGACGGTCGAGTATGTAAACACTCCTTTTGTGTTCGGCGACATCAACAGGCTGCCACTCGGCGCGCGCTCCCGTCGGCCCCCAGATTTCAGTGAGCGCGAGGTTTTCGAGATCAAATACCTGGACGCGGCGGTTTTCAGAGTCCGCTACATAAAGCCATTTGCCCGCAATGGCGATGTTCCTGGGCTTCTTAAACTGGCGCGGCTCGGACCCCGCGCCGCCAATCTCAGGCAGCCGTTGAAATGTGCGCGTCTCCGGGTCGTAGCGTTTGATGCAGAGGTCTTCACGGCTCAAAAGGTACAAAGTGTTCTGGCCGTCGAGCGCAAAGCCGCGAGGAAGAATAAGACCTCCGAGGCTGCAATCTGGCGCATCAAGCGAGAGCGGCCCGCCGCGCGCCGCCCCAAGGCGAACGCCATCAGAGTCGTTTACGGCAGTCTGGCTCGTCTCGGCGGTTCGCTTCTCCCAGCCGCCCTGGCCGCCGATCAACCAGAATGTCGCACCTTGAGGTTCAAGTCGCATAAACGGTCCTATTGATCCTGTCGAGGCTCAACCGTGATGATGTGATTACGGCCGAAGACCAGACCGTCGAGAGGCACTTGGATTGGCTTAAGACCTTCGTGCCGCCTGCCGTTGACGAAGACATTCAGCGACAGCACGGCCACCACGCTCGGCACTTGCAAGATAGTGCCGTACAAGCTTGTTGGGAACAGCTCCTCGCCGAATTTTCCCTGGCGTGGGTCCAGCAGCTTATCGAGTGCTTTGATAACAGAGATCGTGACGGCATTGAATGAAGCGTATGGCTCGGCCGTCACGCGCGCCTCGACGCGCACTTCCTGATACTCGGGGCCTTTGACGAAGACCTCGGTCGTAAGCAGCCGCTTTTCATCGAGCGCGGCGCAGATTTCGCGAATCAGATCACCCGAAGGCTTTGGTGGTTTCTCTTCATTGTCAGGGACAATCACGACCGTGACAGCGCCGGGCACCTCTACGCCCGGATGATCCGGGTGGAACAGCGACAAGGCCCTCGCTTTAGCCACACCGCCCATCTCTTCAACCGAAGCCTTGAAATCCTCTGGCGTCACCGCGCGATTACGCTGCCTGAGCAGCGAAGGCGCTTCGGTTTTTATCTCTTCCAGCGTCTGCTCGTCGGCGCCGCCGACAGCGGGCCTTTCGTTGGTAACTTTATCTATGCCTTCCAGTACCGTTTGCGGATTCTTTATAGACCCCTTGCCCGCGTTGTTGCCGCGCGCGCCGCCGCCGTATCGGTATTCCGTGGCAATCACCTGCGCCCCCGCTTCGGGGATGCGGCCCTTCGTCCCGTCGCCGAACTGAATGATCGCGGCTGTGGCGTTGAGGGTGTAATGCGAATCGCCCGCCTTTGAGGCATAAAAATCCTCTACCTTTGTCCACTGTTCGGGCTCGCTGTCGGGCAGCTCGGTTCTCAATTTCAGCGATGCTTTGTCAACGGGTTTTCTCAAGAGTTGAAACTGCTCGCCCGGCTGCCCCTGGCTCTCGCCGAGTATCTCCCCGCGCACAGTACTGAGGTTCACGGCATTGACTGTATTCGGGCGCAGGAAATCAATCTGCGGAGCTCGGCCCGCCGGGTAAGTAGCTGGCCCGGCAATCCGCACGCGAATCCAGAACCGAGGCGTCGGGCTCAGGCGCGCCTCCACAGACGGTTCTATCTCCCGCGGCCCTTCCACGCGGATGTATCCTTCGCGAGTGAAGGCCGCCGTCTCGTCTTCGAAGACGTTCAGTCGCTGCCAGGTCGTGTCGTTCGCCCTGGGGCGGAATTCCCAGACGAGACTGACAGGGGGCACGGGCGGGCTCTGCTCGCCTGTGCATTTCTGCGGCCTTCCGGCAGTTGTCTCCGGCGGCAAAAAGACGGCGAAGGTCATCTCTTGCGGGAACGGTTCGGCCTGCGCATCGAGCGGCTCGTCAGGCGGCTTGAACCCCAGATAAAACGCGTTACCTACGTCGGGGGCAAACCCGAACGGGCGGAACTTTGTGCCGGGGGCCTTATTCGCTTCGGTTACATTTATGAAGGCCGCGCCATCGAAGATGCCCACGTCTTCGAGCGGGAGGCTTATCACATCCAGCCCTCTTTCAGTTTCAAAGATCAGGGGCTCGCCGCCATCATCGATCTGCGCGGAAACCTGCGCCCGTTCCGGGACCGGTTTGGCCTGCGCTCCGGGGGTTGCCGTAAAGGTCAGGCGCGCTCTGGCAGGTCTCGCCGGCCGGAGTTCCTGGCCGAGCAGTTTCAGGAACTTTATATAGTTCTTGAGCGGGACCTGATTCATTCGGAAGAGCATCATCTCTGAAAGCCACGCGAAAAGGTGTAGCAGCGTGATGCCAGGGTCACTGTCGTTGAAGTTGGTCCAGTCCTTTGTGTAGCGCGGGATGCGCAGGCGCAGTTCCCTGACCAACTGCTCGAACTCCCGGTCGTCCAGTTTTGGCTCTTCGAGAGGCATACGATCACCCTGCTCCTTCAATCAGGAAGAATGGGTAGACCAGATTGAAAAAAGCGTTGTTGGCGCGGATGCGATAATCGACCTGGATCAACAACAGGTTGCGCTGTTCGGGCGGCGCTTCAACCCGCACATCGATAACGTCTATGCGCGGCTCCCATTTGGTAAGGGCCGACTTCACCTTCTCCTGCACCAGGCCGTGCAGCATAGCCGTGTTTGCATCAAAGACCAGATCGCAAATGCCGCATCCGAACTCCGGCCTCATCTGCCGCTCGCCGGGTGCGGTCGTCAGGATTAGCCATATGCTCTGGCGTATCTCCTCGTCGCCTGAAACCAGGTTCAACCGGCCCTGCAAATCAGGCTTGACCGGAAACCGCCAGCCCTGACCTATGAAATCTCCGCGTATGTCAGCCACCTATATTCACCGTTCCTTGCGCCACAACTGTTCCTACAGGCATATCAACAGGGTCATTGCAGGTCAGCGCGGTGTCGCCGGAGCGCGCCGCCGGCTTTCCATTGATCGAAACCGTCAGGCTTCCGGTGATGATCGTCGCGCGGTTTTTCGGCGGGACAACGAACGTCCCGCCCTGCGGGATGTGTGGGGGCGTGTTGGTCGCCGTGCTGTTCACGGTCGCCGCCGCGCGACCTTCAATATTGACGTTGCCGCTGAGATTCCCGTCTATGACCCCGCTGAACGGGTGAGGCGTCGGGACGGGCGAACTCGGCCCGGGCGGCTGTATGAGATGGATGTCGGTCGCCGTAATACGGTCCCCTTGTTTTGCTGCCGGCTGCCCCATGTCGCCCCCTTCAGTTAATGTCTACCTTGTTGCCCTGAATCTTGAGCTGGGTCCCGGCCGTCAGCGTCATGTCGGCCGATGCGTTTATCTCGATTGATTGCGCATCGACTTTGACGGAGCCGGCCGGGGCCTTCACTTCTACATTCCCGCTGTCGCAGATGATCTGGATTTTATCGCCCGATGCGTCGAGCACGATCTTGTGCTTGCCGCTTTTATCTATGACTTCGACCTTCTCAGCTCCGCTCGTGTCATCGAGCTTGAGTATGTGGCCCGAACGCGAGACGATGAACCGCCAGTTGTTATCTTTTTTGCCGTCATCCGGCGGCGGGGCATCGACCTTGCTCCAGAGTGCGCCAAGCACGTAGGCGCGGCGCGGGTCTCCGTTTTCGAACGCGATCAGAACCTCGTCTTCTTTTTCAGGCCGGAAGAAAAAGCCGCGCTGCTTTCCCGCCATTGGCGCGACGAGCCTCGCCCAGCAACTCTGCTCGTCGTTGTATTGCGCGAGCCGCACTTTAACCCGCCCAAGCTTTTCCGGGTCATCAAGGTCCATGACCGTACCGATCACGATGCCGTTTTCTCGTTGCTTCATATTTCCTCGCGGCGGCATTCGAACTGCGTCGTATACCCGCTATCGCCGATGGCGTGTGTGGTGGAGGTTATGAAGTACCTGCCGGTGAAACGCTTTCCGAGCCCATCTATCTCGACGACGTTGCCCGCGCGCAGGTCGGGCAGCCCCACGGTCGAGCCGCTCCCTTTCACCATATCTTTGGCGATCTTTTCCAGGGTCTGGACCGCAAGCGTTTTCGCCTCGGCCTCGCTCTCGATTGGCTTGGTCGCTATGATCTCTTTCCGCTGGTTGAATGATTGCTCGATGGCAGACTGATTCCCTTCAGCCCCGACCCCCTTGGTGACTATCTCGCTGCGCTTTGCCGTGTACTCGATCTTTTTCTTGTTCAGCGAGTCCCATCCCCGAACCGTAACTTCGCCTACCTGGTTTGCGGTTGTCAGATCGGGCTTGAACTCGATGAGCGAGCGCCCGTAGCTCAGGCGGTAGGTGAGCTTGCGGGTGTTTAAAGAGGGTGCGAATTTAAGGACGGTCTCTGCGGCCTGTCCGTTCTGCCCCTGTTCCTCGGCTACAAGCTCATACCCTATGCGGCGGGCGCGCTCCATGAGAAAGATGATGTCGTACTGGTTATCCTGGAAGATGTACTTGTATTTCTCTTCGCCCGCACCATTCCCGGTCAAAATCTTTATGCCGAGCCGGGAGCCGACCAGTCGTGCGATCTGAGAGTCGGTCATGTTCTCATAAGCATGAGACTCCTGCTTTGTGCGAAGTTTGTGCAGCACATTAAGGCCGCTGATGGCGAGCGTCGAACTGCCGCTGGCGGGGAAGGCAGGGCGCAGCGCCGTGATCTGCCCGCGAATCATCAATCGCAAACTATCCTTGCCGAAATAGCCCATCCAAAGCTCCAATTCCTTGCCCGGGTCGAACAGGTTGCTGTCGCTATACTTAAAGGCGCGCTCGGCCGCGTCCCAGTTGTTGATCGTGATCTCGAAGCTGTCGATTTCCTGGATATTGTCCTTATAGCTTACCTGTTGGATGTCGCGTATCACGTCCTGCCCTGGCGGCCGGCCGGCGATCTTGACCTGAAATTGTGGGACGTAAAAATCCTGTCCCCCGTAAATTGGAACGGCCTCCGTCGATGACATCTAAGTCCTCCGGTCCGGGTTGCCGAAGACATCCAGCGCCGGGATGACGATCTCCGTGCCGGGAACGAGGCGGCGCGGGTCGGCCAGGGCCGTTGCGTTTGCGGGCTCTTCAGCGATGCGCCGCCACTTCGAAGCGTCCCTGTACTCTTCGAACGCGATCTGAGCCAGGGTATCGCCCTGGCGCACCTTGCGGCGCTTGGTGTGATCGGCCGACTGAAGGTTCAGCTCTTTGAGTTGCTCTTCGAGAGTCTTGTACTCGCGGAAGGAAACGGCGAGCGCGGCGCGCAGCGGGATCCCTGCCGGGTTAAAGACTGTGAATTTTTGCTGAACGCTCTCGACTATGGCGCGAAAGGAGAGGCCGTTGCCCCAGATGAAGCGAACGCGTGGCGGCGCATGCGTCTTCGACTGTATTTTGACGAGCTGATAAACCGGGTCGGTCAATTCGCGCACGTCGCGCACTGCCTGCTCGCCCATCCCGGACTGCGTCGTATCGAAGAAAAGCTCCAGCGTCAGCTTCTCATTTTGCCCCCGGACGAATTGGAGTATGGGTGAGTCGATGCCAGGGATCGCGATCTCGGCAATCTGCGCGCCCTTCGCCAGGGTATATTCGGCCGGATTAAACTGCACGACGATTCGCGCGGGCAGGTTCGGCCCGCGGTCATTGGCATCGACTTCTATGACCGCCTTCTGAAGCGACATCTGGCGTCCTCAGCTACCCGGCTCGAACGGCTCGGCGGCTTGCCGGCGAAGCTGTATCGCCTCGCGCCTCCGCCTGTCGTCCCGTTGGTTTTCGGCGAGCCTTTTCAGGACCAGTTGCACGAGCTTTTCGACCTGCGACGGGCTGAGCGGCAACTCGCCTTCGGCCACAGAAACATCGCTGGTCATCTCCTCTACAAACACTGGCATCTGCTTACGCCTCCAATTGTTTTGTCATTCTCACCTGTTCGGTCATTGTCACTTGATCCGTTCGAGCCCTTGATGGGCGAACTCGACAGTTTCAACAGCTATATTGTTCTGAGCCGCGCTAAGCTCAGGCCCGACCCATTTGATCGGAAAGGCTTGTATGATCTGGAATTCGAGTACATCGCTCTTCCCCGAAGGGTCGTGGACAAGGATCGTTACATTGCGGAATCGCATCTTGCCCTGTATCTGATCTTGGTACCAGTCCCAGAGCGCCTTATTGACGATGCCCCGCTTGAGCGTCAGGTTCGACTGCTTCGTGCGAGTGACAAACTTCCATGTGTGCGTATTGAGCCCGCCTTCGTGGAAGTCCTGCACTTCGGTCTCCATCTGCAAGCCCGAGCAATCGCTGAAACCGCCGGGCGGCAGATCGTCAAACCGCACCGTAAAGCGGAAGCTAGGGATCGGATCTTTTCTTGAGCCTGAATCAGCCATTCTGGCCTACCCCCTGCTCTTGCAAGACCTCCATGGCGTCGAGCGTCTTGCCAATAACTACAACTACAAATTCGGCCGGATATGGCGGCTGCACTCCGACCTGGCAGACGACCCTCCCGGTGTCTATCTGCTCAGGCGGGTTGATCGATTCGTCGCATTTCACAAAGTATGCTTCTTCGGGCGTGGCGCCATCGAGCATCCCCTTGCGGAAGAGCGTCTGCAAATAGGAGCGCACGACCCTGTCCATCTCTCTCCTCAGCAAATCGTTGTTCGGCTCGAAGACAGTCCACTGGGTCCCCTGGTCAATTGCCTTTTCGATCATCGACAACAGCCTGCGCACGTTGACGAAACGCAAATCCGTACTGAGCGTCCGCGCGCCATACACGCGCAAGCCGCGCCCTGCAAATGGGCGCAGCGCGTTGACCCGGTTGTCGTTCAAGAATCCATGCAATATGTCATCGACCGTGAAGCTCAGATCAACCGCCCCTTCGATCATGTCGTTGGCCGGAGGCTTATGAACACCGCGCGCGAAGTCGCTGCGGGCGTATATGCCTGCCAGGTGTCCGCTCGGCGGAATAATGCGCACCAGTCCGGTCAGCAACAGCGGATCATCAACCATGATCCAGGGATAATAGAGGGCCGCGAAACTGCTGCTCCCGAGGCCGCGGCCCCACTTGGCCGCCGCCTCAGGCAGCAAAGGGTTTGATGGGAGCGAACCGTTTGGCATGTCGAGTATGGCTACGCGATAGCGCAGCCTCTCGCAATGCATGATCATCGCCTGCTGTAAGATCAGTATCTGCTCGCTACCGAATGCCGGCGGAAACTCAGCCTCCGGCTGCTTGAAGGTTTCCGGCTGTTGAACGTCAAGGCTAGTGCAATCGAACAATGGCGGCTTCTCGTCGGCCGACACGGGGAGCTTCGGCATGATGTCGGGCATGGCGACGACCGACACTTCTTTGACCTGTTCGAGCGCCGCCAGTCCCCACGGCTTATCGAAGGGCGTGCCCTCGCCGCTGAAGTGTTCCGGTTTTATCCCCGCGAGGCCGTCCGACCCTCCCACGAGCCAGCCTTGAAGGGCGCGGATAGGAGCGACCGCCTGCGCCTGTGCCGGGCTCAGTCTTTTTTTTGGAGTTGACCGTTCAATAGTCACGAGCGGCGTAAGCCGGCTTGCTGGGAGCGCATCCGGTTCGAGCGCCTGGCCCTCCGGCCCTTCTGTCTGAGAAAACCTGAGCGGGTCGCGCTCAAGCTGCTCGGTCCCGTCCGGAAAGTGAAGGGTGAGCGAAAGTATTTGATCGCCGCGTATGAGCCACCGCACAAGTATACGGTTACCCCACGAGCCGGGGCTGCCCGCCGTTATGCGCAGAATGTGGGTCCCGGCGTCGTCGCTGATGTCGAGCGACGCGACTCTGGCCGTAGCGGGGTCAGCGACCCGAACGACCCAGCAGGTCTGCCCCTTGTTTTTGAAAAAGCCCTCGACGGCGTAGGCCAGATACCCTTGTGCGATCTTTCCTCCGAATACATTCATAAACTGCGTGAGCGATTCGATCTTCACGCCTTTGTGCAGGGGTCCCCGCTCGGCGACGCCCACGAACCCTGCGATGTCGGTTCGCAGGGGGCCGATCAATGACGCCGCTGCGTCCTGTCGCTCGAAGTAGACCCCGGGTGTTCGGTAGGTTCGCATAAGGCGATCTCACCCCTTATTCAAGTTCCAGCCCCTCGTGGGCGATCTCAAGCGTTTCGATGGCCATATCATTATTCTTCGCATTCAAGGCTGGCCCCTCCCATTTAGATGGCCATCCTTCGAAGAAGCGCCACACCAGCGCAGGCTTGCGCGATTCGTCCAGCAGCGTTATGGTGCCCGACAGCCGCTGGGTTTGCCCCTGTATCACCTTCTTGCGCCACTCCCAGAGGTCTTTGCTGTTTGTGAACCCGCGCTTGAGGCTGATCTGGGCATACTTGCGCTTGCCCGGAAGCTTGCGCACGGTGATGTCCTCGTTCCCCTCGCGGTATTCAATAATGTCTGTCTCTGTGTTCAGGCCGCCGACCTCCGCAAATCCGGCCCGCATGCCCTGAATGTTTACAATAAAATTAAAGGAGGTGAAGGGGTCGTCTCTGTCTCCGCTCCCAGCCATGTCTGAGCTCCTTATTACTGCACCGCCTCAACGGTCTTCTGCGAGATGCGGAAGATCACGAATTCGGCGGGCTTCACGGGTGCGATGCCGATCAGGCAGATCAGCCGCCCGTTGTCCCAGTCATCTTGCGTCATCGTGGTGCGGTCGCACTTTACGAAGAACGCCTCATCTTGTGTGACGCCGGCTAGCGCACCGTTGCGCCAGACGGTCCTGAGGAAAGCGGTGATTGAAAGGCGTATGGCCGCCCAGGTCGATTCGTAGTTAGGCTCGAAGACAGACCACTGCGTGCCACTGTCTATCGACTGCTCTACGAAGATAAACAGCCTTCGAACGTTGATGTATTTCCACATCGGGTCCGACGACATCGTGCGCGCGCCCCATACGCGTATGCCGCGCCCGTCAGGGCGAAAATCACAAATTACGTTTACGCCCCTGGGGTTGAGCAGGTCCTGCTCCCGCTTACCGAGGAGATGTTTGAGCGGCCTCTTCTCGCCGCTCAGGTCAGTCGTGATGATGCCCCGCACCACTTCGTTGGCGGGCGCTTTGTGTACGCCGCGCTCCACGTCGACGCGGGCGTAGATACCGGCGATGTGGCCCGTCGGCGGCACGAGCAAGTGCCCCTCAGCGGTGTGCCGCGCAGAGACGCGCACCCAGGGCAAGTAGAACGCGCCGTAGGTGCTGTCCTGCGGCGGCCTGATGTTGGCGATAGGCCCGTCTTGGACGGCGTTTGTGGCGCTCATAATTGCGAAGCGATCTTTAAGCGTCTCGCACTGTATCAAGATGCTCGACCTTAGGGCTGCGACCCCTTGGTCATCGAGCGACACTTCGTCCGGGACTGCCAACAGCGAGATGTCACGGATGGCCGACAGCCCCAGCAGACCCGTCATTCCTAGTAAGGGTTGGGCCGGGTTGGCGGGCGCACCCTGATACTCGACCTCGGTCGGTTCCCCATTGGCCGGAGCCCCACCGGCGAGCCGTATAGCGTTGGGGCCGAATGGCACGTCGGGCGGGCGGCCTCCGGTGTTATCCATATTCAGAGTGATGAGCCGTGAAGAGGAGTTGACGACCGTCTGCGCGAAGTTCGTGTCTGTCGACACGAGCGACAGGTTGTCAAAATCCTCAAGGACATCCGGCTCATTGAGGTTCGGATTGCCGATGTTGGCGGCGGAAGTCGGATCAGGATCAGGAACGTCGTTCGGGTCACGGTAATAGATCAGCGTCAACCGAAACCAATCTGCCGTCGGCGAACCAGCGGCTCCTTGAAGCGAGGCCGGCCTGATACTGACGAAGATATTGTTTCCCCAGGTGCCGGGCCCGATGGCTGTCGCTATCGTGGCGTTCCCGATATCGCCCGAAGCGGGGATTGCGCCGGGCGGAGTGATGCGGGCCACAAACAGCCGCTGTCCGCCGTTATCAAAGAACCCGCGGACGGCGTAGGGCAAGAATTGATGAACGGCCTGTCCTGGTGGGAGGTTGAAATCAACGTAGCCGCCGAACCATCGGTAATAATCCTCCCAGCTCGTCACAAGGCGCGGCACAGTGGGTCCGCGCTCAGTTTGCCCGACCATGCCGGCAGTGCTCGTGCTGACGCCTTCGATGGGTCGAGTCCCGGTGCTGACTTCTTCAACGTAAACTCCTGGCGCGAGGTACTCAGGCATTGCGGTCTCCTTAATTCATTGCGATTTGGAAAGTCGGGACGACAACCGTCGCGCGGCGTCGTATTTGGATGTCTTGTTCCTGCGTGCGCCCGTTGGGTGCGCGCGCGGTAACACGCGCCTGCGTGTCGTCTTGGAGCATGCTCATGTAAAAAAACCATTGCCCGTCGGAGAGCGATAGCGACTGGCCGGGCTGGGCCGAAACCGTCACCATCGAGCGAGGGATCGGTGTCCCACTCGTATCGAGCACACGCCCGCGCAAGGCCGTCTGCGGCAGGCCGTTATCCGTACCCGGAAGCACCGCCACATTTGAAACATTGAACGAGCTACCGCCCGGCAACGCGAAGTTGAGCGTGAGCGCAATCGGCGGCGTACTGCGGTCGAGGACCATTGCCACGACCCAGTCGCCGTTCGGGCCGGTCAAGCAACTGTTAAAGGGCGACTCTACGACCGGCTCTATGATCGTCACCTTCGCCCCGGCTATTGGTTTGCCGGGACCGATTTCAAACAGGCTGCCACGCAAGAGGGTCAATCTGTTCTGCTTCAGCGTCAGGTCCGGAAACGGGTATGCCGGGCCGGGCAGAAGGCTCAGGGTTTGTGGTTCAGCGGATTCGAGCGGGAAATTCATATCGTGTTCGATAGTCTGATAGAAGTCGCCTTCTACGCGCAGGCGATAGCGGCCCGCCGGGATGCTGACCGCTGATGTCGTGCCTATCGAAACCTCTTTTGGGAACAAGTAAACGCCACTAGGGTTTGTTTGGGGTTGCAGCCGAAGTGGCGGATCGAATGGTAGGGTGTTGTCTCCGAGGATTTGCGCCACGAGCAGGAATCGAATCTCGCCCACCACGGTAGGAAATGCTCCGCGCGTGCCGCGAAGTTGTGCGAACCGATCTACCAGCGTGATAGCGCCTATCGGTGCGGCTGTGAATCTCTCGAAGACTAAAGCCATTCCCTGTAACCTCAAGCTTCTTCCTTTATCTTCAAACGGCCGCCGGGCTCTGTTGGAAATCCGCCGTGCGTTCAAGGACGCGGCCAGTCTGCTCCGTGCGCTCGGAATCTATCCTTACCACGCGGACCTCGTAGCAGACCGAAAGGCGATAAGGTTGCTGCAATGCTTCCCAAACCTCCGCAAGCTCGCGCAAGTCGCGCTGGCACATGCTTATGCGCAACTCCTCGGCAGTGCCGGGCTTTTCCTTGCTTTCGAGCCGCAATATAGAGTTGTCGTGAAAAATCTGGAGGCTTCTACCAAGAACCATCTGGTCGCCTTCCATGCTCTTTGTCGAAGGCGTGAGCAGGTAATAAAGATTCAGCGGCAGCGGCGGGTATTGAATCGTATCATCCTGCTGCGGCATACGTGATGGAGCTTGGTTTCGCATGAACTCGTTTCCCTGCACCTGGTATAGCCAAAGCGAAAGGCGGAGGTCCTTATTACTCGCGGCATCTGCCGGGTTAAGCAAAACTATCGCCTCTTCGTTGTCCACGTGCTGCGTCAGCTCAAGGTCGTCTTTGAAGCCGTCCCACAGCGTGCTGTGAAGTAGATTGCTAACCTCCGCAATAATCTTGTAGCTGCCCACGTCTCGCTCCCGTCATTCGTCTTCATGCCGGATCGCTCCAAACGACCTGTAGTATTCAGCTAATGCATCGTTGAGCAGTTGGCATAGTTTCCTCGCGCCTGAAGGCGAGGTGATAACCCGCAGATAGATGTGCGCAGGTTCCGTTTCAAGACCCAGTTGACCGAGGTCGAGCAGGAATTCAAAGGCGTTATGGCCGATCTCAAAATAATTGGCATACCTGCCTTCACTAAGTTGGGAACGATCTGCCTCGCTTATCTCCATGCTCTTAGACTTTCCCACTTTACCGGAGTCTGCTCGCGCCATTCAGGCCGGCGGCGGCGCGGCGGCTTCCTCGATAGAAGCGAGGGTATTCTTGCGTCTGTTGTCCGTCTTGTCCTTCCACTCTTTTTGCTTGCTATCGAGCTGGGCATTTGCATTATCCAGATCGGCTTTGGCCTTCGCCTCAGCATCGGCCGCGACAGACACAGCAGTGGCTGCGGCGTTTACCTGTTCTTCGTAGTTCTTGAGATCAGGAGTATTCGCTTCGAGTTGGTCGAGACCATCCTTCATCTCCAAAAGGAGGAAGTACATACGCGCGTAATTACCCTTGGCGTATTCGCCCTCGACAAGGGTGTGTAGCGAGGCCAGGTCTTTTAATAAATCGTTATCGCTTTGAGCAAGGTTTACCTGTTTATCATAATCCTTCTTTTTCTCTGCGGTGACAGCTTTGGCCTGTTCATAAGCAGCTTGCAGGTCGGGAATGGTCGTCTCGCGGAGGGTCTTGATCTCACCGGCAAGCTTGTCGATCTCGCCTTTGTCCGCTTCCTTCTTATCTTTGAGAGCTTGCCTTTCCTCATCGCTCAGGTGGCATTTGAGCGTGGCTAACCTGTCAAGGGAGAATTTCGATTCCTTTTCCATCTTCTCCAGGATAAGTTTGCGAGCCGCGTCCCAGGAGCCTTTCTTGCCATTGATCTCTTCGACGGTCTTGCCCAGGTTATTTACCTTACTCTTCAACTGCTCTATCTCTTTGGCCAGGTTCGCGTTCTGGGTTTGCGACTCTTGCAATTTGCCTTGGAGCAGTTCAAGCTCTTCCGCGGGGGTCTTGGCGGGTCCATGCGACATTGATAATCTCCTTTGCAGACCATCTATATGCATAGCCCGTTCCCGGAGAGTTCCAAGAACTTCGGAATCCGCATAAGTGGTTCAAACCGATAGCGATCTATGATTTTCTTGCGCGAGGCGCGGGAAGAGTCGGATGGTTTTGTGTAGCAGGTAGTGTTACAACCAGGGAGCCGGCGAATTAAAGTTCGATTAAGTTTATCGGAACTTTATAGCAATAGAACGGTTGTGACAGGGCCCTATACCAGGCTGTTACAGTTGTGACACCTTCTGAAGCTGTACCACAGAATGTTCCGAACAGTAGCTAAGAAGGCGGATCAAGAAGGACGTAAATGGAAGAAAGAAAAAGAACGGGTAACAAGAATTCGGGTTGCTAAACCGCTAGAGGCTGTAAAGACCTATCGAGGGTTCGAATCCCTCCTTCTCCGCTCTCATTTTACAAAGCAAAACGCCGGTGCTTGACGTCAAGCACCGGCGTTTTCTTTTCAGGCTGGCTGCCGTCACTGGCACTGGCAGGTGTTGTTGCGCGTGTCGCGGTCGTTGATTGTACAGCGCGGTGTACCCGGCGGGACTTGCAGGCTCGCCGTGGCGCGGTGAACACCTTCGTCGTCGGTTACCAGCACGCGCCGGTCGGCGGCGGTGTGGTCGAGCGTGTAGGTGTTGCCGCGTATCGTGATCTTGCCACGGCCTGTGAAGGTCGTGCCATTGCAGCAGAAGCGGTAATCGCCCGTCAGTGTGTTGACCAACACGACGGTCGTCGGGTTGCTGTCGTCTTGAATGCAGAGGTCGAAGACCGTCACGCGGAACGAACAACTCGCCGTGTTGCCGCCGGCATCGGTCACCGTGCAGTTGACGGTCGTCGTGCCGCGCGCAAAGCAGCTGCCGGAGGGCGGCGAGCAGACCACGGCGTTCGGCGGCAGTGGGCAGTTGTCGCTGGCCTTCGGCGCCGGATAGGTGACCGTGGCGCAGGTCGCCCCCGGTGTCGTGACGACGGTGACGTTCGCCGGGCAAGTGATCGAAGGTGGGGTCGTGTCGTTGACCGTCACGGTAAACGAACAGCTCGCCGTGTTGCCGCTGGCATCAGCAACCATGCAGGTGACGGTCGTCGTGCCCCCCTGGAAAGTTGACCCCGAAGGCGGCGAGCAACTCGGCGCGCCGACATTCGGGCAATTGTCGCTCACGGTCGGCGGCGGGTAGGTGACGGTGGCCGAACACTGCCCCGGGCCGGCGCTCTGCGAGGTGTTGGCCGGGCAGGTGATCGCAGGCGGCTGGGTGTCGTTGACCGTCACAGGGAACATGCAGGTGCCGACATTCTTCGAGCTGTCGGTCGCCGTGCAGGTCACGGTCGTCGTGCCTTTCTGGAAGATCGAGCCCGACGGCGGCGTGCAGGTCGCCGGCACCGGCCCATCGCAGTTATCGTTGGCCGTCACCGTGTAGGTAACGGCTGCCTGGCACTGGTTGGGGTCTGTGCTCTTGGTGACGCTCGCCGGGCAGGAGAGCGCCGGCGGCACCTGATCGGTAACCGTGATCGTAAACGAGCACATCGCCGTGGCGTTGTTGATGTCGGTTACCGAGCAGGTAACCGTAGTGGTGCCGCGCGGGAAGTTTGAACCGGGCGGCGGCGAGCAACTCGGTGTGCAGGAGGCCGCCCCTCTGGGCGAAACCATCTTCGGCGAGGACGGTCTAGCGCCACCGCCACCACCCGCGTTGCACGGGCAGTCCACCGGCGGCAGCGAATAGTCCACCTTCGCCGCGCACTGATTGGCGTCGGTCGAGACAGAGAAACTTTCTGGGCAGAAGATCGCCGGCTGAGTCGTGCAGGGCACCGCTTCATAAGAGCCGACATCGCAGGCCGAGCCTTGCGGGCGGAGAATGCCGCGCTGATCCGTTTCGAGAGGGGTCTTGCTATTTAGCGGGGTACAGTCGGGCGCGGCGTCAATGGCGACGCTGCCCGGCAGCAGCGCGTGCGTCTGCGTCGGGCCGCCGTTATCCGCGAGCGGGCCGAGGTTCAGCCCGCCCGGACCCGTTGACGGCACCTGCGTGAAGCCGCAGCCGCCAGTAGTCGTGAAGTTGACTCCCGAGGCCACGGTCGCTCCGTTGCTTGCACAGTCGCCCCCCGACGGGTTGTTAGCGACGATGGAGTTCTTGACGTTCACCGTCGCGCCATTATTGTAGATGCCGCCGCCAGCATGGGCGGAGTTGTTCGCTATCGTCGTGAAGCTGATGTCCGCCGTGCCTCCGATGCCGTTGTAGAAGCCGCCGCCAGCGCCCACCGTCGAGTCGGTGAAGTTGCCTGATAAGGTGCTGTTGATGATCGTCAGAAAGCCCTCATTGTAGACGCCACCGCCGGCGGCGGCGGCGCTGTTGCCAGAGAGCGTGCTATTGATGATGGTCAGGCTGCTGCTGCCGAAATTGTAGACGCCGCCGCCGTTGCGCCCGGCAGAGTTGCCAGAGAGTGTGCTGTTGGTGATCGTCAGCGTGCCCAGGTTAAAGATACCGCCGCCATCCATGCCTCCGCTGACTGAGTTGCCTGACAACACGACATTGGTAAGCATCAGCGTTCCTTGATTGTAGATGCCGCCGCCATTCACGCCGGCGAGCCCGCCGTCGCTAATGGTGAGGCCGGAAATATCTACGGTAGCGGAACTGCCGATTTCGAAGATGCGCGACTGGTGGTTGCCGCTGATGGTCAGGGTGAAGGGGCCAGGCCCGGTGATCGTCAGGTCGTCGGTGATCAGCAGCTCGCCCGAAGTCAGCGTGATCGTCCCCCAGGCGGACTTGTCAAATTCTATTGTGTCCGGGCCGGGGTTCGCGTTCGCGTCCATGATGGCCTGCCGTAGCGAGCCTTCGCCGCTATCATCCCGATTGGTTACGAGATAGGAGTCCGGCACCCGAGTCGTGCTGTGCGCCCGCGCGCCGCCTGCGCGCACCCCCAACAGGATCGCCAAAAAGATCAGCGGTAACGCCGCTGCTACAACGGTTCTGCGCTTCGATTTCGCCTGGCTCATTCGTTGATTCCTCCTCGCTGGTCTGGTGCTGCAAGGGACGACTGAACATCCCGGCTGTCCACGGCGGGTCGTTACGGATGGGGATGCGAATCAACCTACCACAGCCGCTTTGCTCCGTTCAAGCGGGCCGGGCATCACAGCAGGGCCTATTCATTCTCGAATAACCATTGGGGGATGAACCGCCAAGACGCCAAGACCGCCAAGAAAAGCTCTGTCTTCTCTTGGCGGTCTTGGCGTCTTGGCGGTTTAAGTCTGGAGAATGAATAGACCCTGGGCATCACAGCAGGCTTGCTCACATACGCAGGGGCGCGGCGCTCAGTGAATCTGGTTATTCTCTGCGGCGGCGCGGTCAGTGAGCGCCGTCAG
The DNA here is from genome assembly GCA_035275065.1 of Blastocatellia bacterium. Lineage (NCBI taxonomy): Bacteria > Pseudomonadati > Acidobacteriota > Blastocatellia > Blastocatellia bacterium. The sequence continues at coordinate 61,255 of DATENM010000023.1, read as the reverse complement.
CCACGAGCGGCTCATCTCGGATTCGCTCTGGCGGCCTTTCGCGCGACGCGTGCCGATGCCGCCGGCTTCGGGCAAGAGCTGATTGACCAGGCCGAGCAGGTCTGCCGTCAGTCCGGGAAAGACGCCGTGGAATAATGCCGCCGCCTTTGCCTGAACGGTTAATACGACCTCGGCGTCGCCGTGTCGCGTGGCGTCAATGATCTGCCGCGCCGCGCGCCGCGCGTTGATCGAGGTGAGCGGCAGCGAGTCGCTGATCTTGAACCAGGCATATTCGGCTTCGTGCTGGCCCTTGAAGCTGGCATTGCGCGGGCTGCCGGTTCGCATCAGGCCGGGGCAAACGGTCGTCACGATAATGCCATCTTTGCGCAGCTCGGCACGCAAGCCTTCGGACAAGCCGACGAGCGCGAATTTGCTGGCGCTGTAAGGCAGCAGGTGCGGCACGCTGAGCTTGCCGCCGATGGACGAGACATTGACGATGCGCCCCTGGCCGCGCAGCCGCATCCCCGGCAGCACCGCCAGCACCGCGTAGAGCGGCCCCCAGAAGTGGACGCGCATGGCCTGCTCGTAATCTTCGACGGTCATCACGTCCATCGGCCCGACAGAAATAATGCCGGCGTTGTTGATCAGCACATCAATCTGGCCGAAGTGGTTCTGCGCCGCCTGCACAAAGGCTTCGACCTGCTGGCGGTCGCTGACATCGCAGGGCAGGGCGATGACTTCGGTCATCTGGCCAAGTTCTTCTTGCGCCCGTTGCAGTTCGTCCTGGTCACGAGCGCAGATGGCCAAACGCGCGCCTTCGCGGGCCAGCTCGCGAGCGATCAACAATCCCAGCCCGCGCGAGCCGCCGGTGATTAAAACCACCTGCCCGCGAAAGCTGTAGGCGGTGGCCTGACGAATGAGCGCCCGCGCCGCAAGCAAGGCTCCGGCCCCCAGCGCACTAAGAAGCAGTTTGTTGTTTATCCGATTACCCATAGCTCGCTCCTAGATAGTGATGAGTGATGAGTAATGAGTGATAAGTAAAATACGCGGCGTTCAGCGTGCCTTCTTTTCACTCATCACTCACCACTCATCACTTGATTTCGACAATGACCGGCGCGTGGTCGGATGGCCGCTCCCAACTGCGCGGCGCTGCGTCAATGGCCGCGCCGGTCGTGCGCGCCGCCAGCCGCTCGGTCGTCCAGATGTGATCGATGCGCAAGCCGAGGTTGCGCTTGAACGAGCCGGCGCGATAATCCCACCACGAGAACTGCTTCGGCTCGTCGTTGTGCCGGCGAAAGGCATCTACGAAGCCCCAGTCTTTGATCTCGGCCAGCGCCGCGCGCTCCGGCTCGCTGAACAGCACGCGATGTTCCCAGAGCTTCGGGTTATGCACGTCGCGGTCTTCGGGCGCGACGTTGAAGTCGCCGCACAACAGCACCTGCTGGCGCGGCGTGTAGCCGGCATCAAAGAACTCGCGCAGCCGCCGCATCCACTCCAGCTTGAAAGCGTACTTGTCGGTGCCGACCGCCTGGCCGTTGGGGATGTAGACGTTGACGATGCGCACGCCGTCAACCGTCCCGGCGAGCAAGCGCGCATGGGCATCCGCCGCGTCGTCAGGAAAACCGCGCTGCACATCACGGCACTTGTCGCGTGACAAGATAGCGACGCCGTTATAGGTGCGCTGGCCGAAGATGGTTGACTCGTAGCCGAGCACCGCAAACGCCTCAGCCGGGAAGCGGTCGTCGGTGCATTTGATCTCTTGCAAGCAGAGTACGTCGGGCCGCGCTTCTTCAATCCAGCGCGTCACCAGCGGCAGGCGCGCGGTGATCGAATTGACGTTCCAGGTTGCCAGTTTCAATTTGCTCGTTCCTTTCCGAGTGATGCGCGGCGGCTTATTTCTTGATCGCGTTGGCAGGATGGTCCGCGGGGCGCGTGGCGGTGGCGACGACCAGGCCACGGCTCGTAGCAAGAATCAGCCGGTCGCCGGCAAAGATGGGCGCGGCGACGATCTCGTAATCTTTATCGAGCTGGTAAAGATTCACGCGCCGGCCATTGGCATTGAGGAAGACGGCGACGTAATCGCCGCGCAACGGCGCGACCATCGCCGCATCGCCTTCGACGATGGGCGCGGCGGTGATGCGATTCTCCAGCCGCCGCTTCCACAGGCGGTCGCCGCTGGCGCGCGCCAGCGCATAAACGAAATTGTCGAACGACGCGATCAGCACACGGTCGCCAACGATGACCGGCGGCGCTTCGATGGCCGCGCCGGTGCGCGACCGCCAGCGCAGCTTGCCCGTCGCCTGCTCGACCGCGTAGACGTAACCGTCGCCGGAGCCGACGTAGAAGACGCGTTCATCGCTGGCCGGCTGCCCGGTGATCTTGCCGCCGGTTTGCAGCTTCCAGACGAGCTTGCCGGTCTCGGCTTCGACGACGCGCAGCGCGCCATCATCGCTGCCAAAGGCGACGACATTCGCGGTGACGAGCGCCGCGCCGCGCACGACGTCCTGGGTGGCGACTTTCCAGACCGTGTTGCCGTCGCGGGCATCGAGCGCATAGAAAGCGCCATCGGTGCTGCCGCCATAAAGCCGCCCATTGCTGACCGCAAGCGGCGAAGCGAAGGCGCGCGGGTAATCTTTCACCCAGGCGGTCAGGCCGGTCGTCTTATCAACCGCGAGCAGACTGGCGCCGGCTTCCGAGCCATCGGCGGCGAGCTTGCGCGTCACGACATAGATGACTTGATCGCTTGCGGCAATCGGCGCGCTAATCAGCCCGCCGGGCTCCGCCGACCACAACAGCGTCCCGGTGTCGCGGTCGAGACAGAAGACGCGCCCGCCCGTAAGCGGCAGATAGATGCGCGCGCCGTCGAGCGTCGGCGGCACCGCCAGCGCGTCGTCGGTCAGGTGCTGCCAGACGCGCTTGAACGGCAAGGCCAGCCGCGAAGTCGAAACCGCACCCGGCTCGGCCAGTGGATTAGCCGTCGCTGCTTTGTTCTGTTTTGCCTGAGCGGGCGTTTCGTTGCTTTGCGCGAGCACACGGGCGCTGAAGATTAAGAGCAAGGCGGCGATGATGAGTGCCGGAATCCGCATGATGAATACTCGGGCTAAATTCTATTTCACTACAGATTCCAGCCGCACGCAATGTTCAAATGATGAACGATGAATGATGAATGATGAACGACCGGAGCTAACGCCCATTGCCGCCCCGCAGGCTCTCTTTAATTCATCATTCATTATTTATCATTCATCATTTCTTCATATTCCCCAGCGCAGATGAATGACGATGAGGGTGACGATCATTACAATGAGCGTCAGCAGGCCGCCGACTTTGACGTAATCCGAGAAGCGGTACTTGCCGGGACCATAGACGATGGCGGTCACCGGCTCAAGCGGCGTCGGGAAGGTGCAACTCGCGGCAATCGCGATGGCCATCGCGTAAGCGCGCGGGTTGGCGCCGATCTGGTTGGCGACGTTGATGGCGATGGGCGCGATCATCAGCGCGCAGGCGGCGTTGGCCATCGGCTGCGTCAGAATGATCGTGAAGAGGAAGAAAGCCGCCAGCACCAGCAGCGGCCCGCCGAAGCCGAAATAGCGCGTCACGTAGTTGGCCAGCATCATCGCCGCGCCGGTCTTCTCCATCGCAATGCCGAGCGGGATGGTCGCCGCAATCAAGACAATCGCCGTCCACTCGACGCGGTCGTAAGCCTCTTTGATCGTGATGCAGCGCGTCAGGATCATCGCCGCCGCCGCCGCCAGCGCCACCAGCGCAATCGGCGCAATGCCGAAGCCGGCGATGATGGCCGACAGCACGAAGATGCCGACGGCGAGAAAGGCTTTGTTGCGGCGCAGCGGCGTATGCTCGACATCTTCGAGCGTCAGGAAATTCGGGTCTTCGCGCAACTGGTCGATGTTTTCGGCGCTGCCCTGGATCACCAGCACGTCACCGAAGGCCAGGCGAATGCCGCTCAGTTTTTCGTGCAGGGCGCGCTCGTGGCGGTAGATCGCCAGCACGTCCGCGTGATAGCGCGAGCCGAAGCGCATGCCTTTCAGCGTGCGCCCGGCGAAGGCCGAGTTCGGCGAAAGGATGGCTTCGACGATTGCCGTGTCGGTCTGCTCGTCGGGGCGGTACGGCGTGTGGTCGCTTTTGATCTCTAAGCCCTGCGCGTCTTTGATGCTGAGAATCTGATCGAGCTTGCCTTTGACGAGCAGCGTGTCGCCGGTTGCCAGCCGCGAGTCGCGCTGCGGCAATAATCGCTCGCCGCTGCGCACGATGCCGAGAACTTGCAGGTCGTAGGTTCCGCGGAAGTCGGTTTCGGCGAGCGTCTTTTCGGCGAGCGGCGACTCCGGCGCGATCACCACTTCGGTGACGAATTCCTTGGGCGCGAACTCTTCTTCGAACTCTTCGGCGTTGTGCTTCGGCAGCAATCGTGTGCCGACCGTCAGCAGGTAGATGAGGCCGACGATGACCAGCGGAATGCCTACGGGCGCAAAGTCGAATAAGGTGAACGGCTCGATGTGGTACTTATCATAATTTGACGACAGCAGGCCGTTGACCGCCAGATTGGTTGACGAGCCGACGAGCGTGCATTTGCCGCCCAGCACCGCGGCGAACGACAGCGGCATCAGGAACTTCGACACAGGCTCTTTCAAACGGCGGGCGATGGCAAAGACCGCCGGCATCAACACCGCCGTGGTGACGACGTTGCTCAGGAACGAAGCCAGCGCCGCCGCCGCCAGCATCAACACGCCGAGGAAAATTATTTTGTTGGAGCCGGAGACTCGATGGATGTGCCGCCCGATGGCTTCGACAACGCCGGTGTTGAACAGGGCCGCCGAGATGACGAAGAAGCCGGCGATGGTCATCACCGCCGGGTCGCTGAATCCCGACAGCCCCTCTTTGACATCGAGCACGCGGGTTAGCGTCAGCCCGAGCAGCATCAGCACCGCCACCAGATCAATCGGCAGCGCTTCGGTAACGAACAAGATGACGGCAATGATGAGGACGGCGAGAACGATTGCGATTGCCACTCGGACGGTCAACCTCTCATATTGGTTTCAAACAAACTTCCGCCACTCAGGCGGCGCGATGCGCCCCGGCCTTCAGGTCATCAATCGCGCGGATGAGGTCGTCGAACTCGACGGGCTTGGTCAGAAAGCCATCAGCGCCCAGAGCGACCGCTGACCGCGCGGCGTGGTCTTCGTCGCCAGTGACGACGAGGATCGGCACATCGGCGAGCGGCCCATCGTTACGAATCATCTTGATGACCGCCTTGCCGTCAATGCCCGGCAGATTCAAATCGAGGACGATGACGTCCGGTTGCGTTTCGTGCGCTTTCTTGAGACCGCTCTCGCCATCGCTCGCCGATTGCGCTTCGTAGCCCTCGGCGGCTAGCAGATGCGCCAGCGCGTCGCGCGAGTATTCGTCGTCTTCGATGACTAGAATCTTTTCTTTTGATTTCGCCATATCGCTTATCTAAGCCCTCTTGGTGCCCCGGCTGATTGCAAGCTTTTCGTGCAAGCCGCGGACAAGCCAGGTCTCCGTTGTTCGTTTTTAACACGCTCGCCCGTGCGATTGCTGCTCGCAGCGTTTAGAAGGGCAAGAGAAGTGCCAGGAGATGAATCGCTCAGGTAATGGCGGTCCTCGGGTTCAAGCGCGAGTCGGGCGAGCTATCTGTGGCGTAAGGTGGGACAATCTTGATTCACCTGGAGGTGGACGAGCTGCGCAAGGTCAGCATTCTTGGCAAGCGCCGTCTGCCAGCGCGCTTCGGCAAATGCGCAGCCGAGCCGGAAGCAGATCGGCGCCAGCTCATTATCCGGCTGGCCGCAGTCCAACGCGCAGTCGTAGACGCAGACCATCAGCGGCGCGCCTTCGGGGGGATTGCTGATTGCAGAGATCATCACGTTTTCGCCCTCTATACCTAATAGACGCGAAAGCGCGCCGGATTCTTGCAAAAAATTTTCAATCCTGTGAAAAAAGTTGTAAAACGCGACGATCTGCCATTTAAAGACGCAGCGCTGCTTGAGTGCGTCGCCGCAGTTCTCTACAATAGGCGTCTTCCTTGTCCTGCGAAGTGAGCCATTATGTTGCGGCACGTGATTCATCGCTGGGAACGCAAACTGTCGCGGAGAGACGTCAATCGCATGGCGATCCCCTTCGACTGGGGGCTCGACCATCTGGGCGAGCATCTCGACGCGCCGCCCGCCCGTCGCCATCAAGGCAATGGGCGGGCGGCGCGCGATCTGCTCTTTGCGCTCAACGAGCGGGCGCTCAGTGAAAGCGACCACTTCTTTACCGCGCCGCCGGTGCATGAGTTCGTTTTTGACGGCGAATGGTTGAAGTTCCCAAGCCATGTGCGCTCGCCTTATGCCCGAAACAACACGGTGCATGCGCGCTACTTTCCTGTGGTGGCGCGCGTCAACACCGCGGCGGCGAGCGATGCCGAGCGCGCCCGCCGTCGCGCCGTTATCGTGCTGCCGCAATGGAACGCCGACGCCGAAAGCCATGTCGGGCTTTGCGCGCTGCTCAACCGCATCAACGTCGCCGCCCTGCGCTTGAGCCTGCCCTATCACGACCGCCGCACGCCGGAGGGGCTGGTGCGCGCAGACTATATGGTCAGCGCCAATGTGGGCCGCACGCTGCAAGCCTGCCGGCAGGCGGTGCTCGATGTGCGCGGCGCGGTGGACTGGCTGATCGAGCAGGGCTACGAGCGCATCGGCATAACCGGGACGAGCATCGGCTCGTGCATTGCGTTTCTGGCCTTCGTGCATGACGAGCGGCTGCGGGTCGGCGCTTATAATCACGTATCGAGCTATTTCGGCGACGTTGTCTGGGAAGGCATCAGCACGTCGCATGTGCGGCGCAGCCTGGAAACGGCGCTGACGCGCGACGAGGTGCGGCGCGTCTGGCTGGCCGTCAGCCCGAACGCTTATATTGAAAAGCTGATGCGCAACCCGCGCCACGGCCTGTTTATTTCGGCGCGCTATGACCTGTCGTTCCCGCCGTCGCTGTCGCGCCTGTTGTTTGAAGAGTGCGAGCGCCACGGCCTCGCCTACGAGCGCCGCCTGGTGCCCTGGGGCCACTACACCATGGGCAAAACGCCGTTCAAGTTCTACTTCGGCTATCTCGCCTTGAGCTTCTTCAGCAAGCACCTGTGAGCCGCGCCGGGCGCACGATTATGAATCCGCGCTGAACTGAAGCAAGACAAATCATTGATGGTTTCTCGCGCGTCCGCCGACGAGCGGCCTGCGCATTTTGGAAAAATGCGCAGCGGGCCGGCTTTCGCCGTCATGCGTCAAGTCTTGTAGCGGCCATGCCTGCGTGTTAGAATTGGACTGCTGTTGCGAGAATTGTCTGGAGGTAATGCGACGCTATGCCGATTTATGAGTACGTCTGCGAAAAGTGCGGCTCGCACCTTGAGGTCATGCAGAAAGTGTCGGACGCGCCGCTCAAGCGTTGCGCCAAGTGTCGCGGCAAGCTGGAAAAGATCGTTTCGCGCACCAGCTTCCAACTGAAAGGCGGCGGCTGGTATGTGACCGATTATTCGGGCAAATCCGCTCCTAAGTCGGACAAGGTAGAGAAGCCGCCGAAGTCTGAAAAGCCCAGTAAGAAGGCCGAAAGCGCAACTTCTGCGGATTGAGGGCTGAACGTCCAATGGTTATGATTTCACTCTCTCGACACTCTTCATTTCGCGCAGCGGGCCGGTAATTGTTGCCGGCCTTCTGGTTCTTGTCCCCGCGCCCTCGTTCGCAAGTCCTCGCCCCCGCATCGTTCTCTCCGTAGCCGCAGATCGTACAAAAAACAACTTCACTCGCGGCGGCGGCATCCTAATTGCTGAGTGAAACAAACTAAAGGTGGTTGAGACACGTAAAGGAGAATGAAAGGAGTTAAAGATGGCTAGCTTCCGGGACCCGGCAAAAACATTTTCCCCGATTGAGGTCATCGAGCGGCTCCTCGAAATCACAGACTACTTCGGGCACCAGCCGATTCTGTACATTTCCAGGGACGACGATCTCGCGATGTATCTCGACAGTTTCGGATTTGATGTTTATAGCCTGACGACAGACACCAAGAAGCGATTCGACCTGACGACGCGCAGCGTGCTGGTCATGCCGAACGGCAGCCGCTCGCACGAAAGCATCACGACGCATTAAACGAAGTCTACAACAAACGCCGGAAGCAAAAGACGGACGGCGGGACAAGGAGCAGAAGCGATGGGACAGCCCCCGGCGCTTCTGCTTTTTGTTTGATGGCGAGATTTTCTCAGCCGCGCTTATGGCCTTTGCGGCTCTCGGATTCGACCAGGGCGGGTTCAAGCAGATCATTGCGCAACAGCTCGACCAACCGCTCGTCGCCGCTGGTGACGACCTTGCGGTTGGCCACCGCCGTGCGCCCGAAGACCGGCAGCGGCGCGAGCTGGGCGGCCTTGCGCGCACGCAGCGCCGTGCGGTAACGCGATTCGCGGGGGTTAATTTCGTAGGCGGCGCGGAAGTGCTCTTGCGCCAGCGTCAGATCGTCCTGCCGCAGATAGATCAGCCCCAGGTGATAAAGCGCCGCGTCGAACTGCGGGTCCATCTCGACGCAGCGGCGCAGGTGACGCACGGCGATCTCTGTGCGCCCTTCTTCCAGGTAAGCGCGCCCGACGATGTAATACATCTCCGGCGTCGGCTTGAGCCTTAGCGCTCGCTTCAAGTGCATGATGGCTTCGTGCAGCTTGCCTTCGCTGACCAGAATGCGGCCCATGCCATAGTGCGCCGTGAAGGAGTTCTTCTTGATCTTCAGGGCGCGGCCCAGGTGCCCTTTGGCTGAGTCGAGGTCGCCGTCGTCGCCGCAGATGACGCCGAGCATCAGCAGCGCCAGGCAGTTTTCGGCGCCGCTTGAGACGGCGCGCTCCAGGTATGCGCGCGCCAGCACAGGCTTGTTGATGCGGAAGAAGTGCTCGCCGATGAACGACGCCAGCTCTTTGTTCAGAGCGTCGAGCAACAGCGCCTTTTCGAAGTAACGAATGCCGCGCTTGGGATTGCCTTCGATGAAGAGATCGGCGCCGGTATCGAGCAGGCGCGCGAAGAGATCGAAGTTGTCGCCGTTGAAGCTTTGCAGCATGCGCTCGATGCGCTTCTCGAACTGTTCCTGCTCGCTGACCTCTTCGTAATGCTCGGCGACGCGGTCACGCCACAGGGTTTCCAACTCGTTACCTTCGACCGCGCCGCGCGCCGACAGGTGCTCGACCAGCGCGTCGAGCATGGCGTGGTCATAGAGTCCGCTGGTCGCCTGCCGGTGCAGCAACTCAAGCAACAGCTCGATGCGCTCGTGAGCGCCGCGCATCTCGGCTTCGAGCGCGCTGATGCGTTCGAGCAGATGTTCTTCGATAGTCGGGCGCAGCAAACTTTCGATGCCGCCATAGGCAGAGAGCGTCGGCGTCGGTGTGATCACCATCAGCTTCATGCCACACGCCCCGCAGGTCTCGCGCGCGTAAGAATTCGGTTGAGTGCAACGTTGACAGAATATCATTTCAACCAGGCGACTCACTTTCCCGACTAACAACTTTGGCCCGACCGCCTTGAAACTGGCTCCGGGGGCCAATTCTACGAATGCGTTGGGAGCGGGCCGTTAATATTCGTAAAAGCCCTTTCCCGTCTTGCGACCCAGCCAGCCGGCGTCCACATATTTTTTCAGCAGTGGGCACGGCCTGTACTTCGAGTCGTTGAAGCCATCATATAACACATTCATGATGGCGAGGCAAACATCCAGGCCAATGAAATCGGCGAGCGTCAGCGGCCCCATCGGGTGATTCATGCCGAGCTTCATGATCTCGTCTATTGCCGCTGCCGTGCCGACGCCTTCATAGAGGGCAAAGACCGCCTCGTTGATCATCGGCATCAAGACGCGGTTCGAGACAAAGCCGGGCGCGTCGTTGACTTCGACCGCGGTCTTGCCCATCGTTTCGGCCAGCTCGCGCGTGGCATCATAGGTTGCCTGCGAGGTGGCCAGGCCGCGGATGATTTCGACCAGCTTCATCACCGGCACGGGATTCATGAAGTGCATGCCAATGAAGCGTTCCGGGCGCGTGGTGATTGCCGCCAGCCGTGTGATCGAGATCGAGCTGGTGTTGCTGGCGAGGATGGCTTCGGGGCGCAAGAGACGGTCGAGGGCGCGGAAGACTTCCGCCTTGGCATCGAAGTTTTCGGTGATGGCCTCGATGACGAAGTCGCAGTCGCCGAGGTCTTTGAGGTCAACCGTGGTGCGCAATCGCGCGACGATCTGTTGTTTGTCGTCGCCCGTGAGCCGCGCTTTGTCAACGTCGCGTTGCAGACTCTTATCAATAGCCGCCAGCCCGCGCTTAAGAAAATCATCGCTGACATCGCGCATCATCACCGCAAAGCCGGCGCGCGCCGCCACCTGCGCGATACCGTTGCCCATGGTTCCGGCGCCGACGACGCCGATCAGTTTGCTCACCTTGCTCCTCCTGTTCATGAGAATCGTTTGGCGCTCGCCGAGCGTCAGGATTATAACCAACCGCCGTGCCCGCCGCAGCACTTTATTTGCGGCCACGGGGCGGCTCAGGCGCGGGCTTATCCGAGTTGGAATTCTGTAGCCGGTTGTTCACCCGATTAAGCAGTTCCTGGGTGCTCTTCACCTCTGGCGCGTCGGGCGGCGCCAGCGCCAGATACTTCTGATACTCGTCGCGCGCTTCTTCGAAGCGGCCCAACTGACCATAGAGGTCGCCCAGCGACAGGTGAATCGGCGCGAAGCCGGGCGGCAGGCGGCGCGAGGCTTCCTGGTAAAGCGGCAGCGCCGCTTCGTACTGCTTGGCGAGGGAGTGCATGAAGGCGGCGTAGAAGTAACCGGTGGCGCGCGGCCATAACGCCAGCGATTGCTGCGCGGCGTCAATGGCGTTTGGGTAATCGCGCTTCTGCGAATAGAGCATGCCGAGGTTGAGATTGAGCGTCGCCAGGTTGCTGCGGTTGGTTGCCGTCTGAGCGATAGATGACTTCGCCTGCTCCAACTCATCAATCGCTTTGTTGACCCCGCCCTGTTGCTGCATCAGGAAGCTGAGTTTGAGGCGGCCGTCAACATATTGCGGGTCAAGCTCGACGGCGCGGCGGGCGCTGGCTTCGGCATCGCGGATGCGGCCCGTGGCGGCCAGCTCGATGGCCAGCGCCGAATGCGCCGCGGCAGAATCGGGCGCGACGGCGACCGCCTGACGATAGACGGCGAGCGAGTCGCTCCAGTGACGGCTGTGCAGAATGTAAGCTGTGCTATAAAGCAGAATCAGCGCGGCGGCGAGCGCCGTGACCAACCGCGCGGGCGGCAGCTTGAGCCAGGCGCGCGCGGCCAGCCATTCGATGCCCGCGGCCAGCGCCAGACAGAAGCCGAGCGACGGCAGGTAGAGATATCTTTCCTGAACGAGGTGCTCGATCTCGAAGCGGCTCATCGCCAGCAGCACCGGCAGCAGCGTCAGCAGGAACCACGCGCCGGCAAAGCGCAACTCGCGTGAGCCATAGCGCGCCACGACCGCGGCAAGGACGATGACCAGCGCCAGCGGCGCGAGCAGCTTGAAATCCAGAACCGAGGTGACCGGCAAGGTGTAATGTTGATAACTGTAGCCGAAGGGCCAGAGCAGCAAGCCAAGATATTTAATGATGGCCAGCGGCATAGTCAGCAGCGCCGCGTCGAGCGGTAAGCGCGTCTCGTCCGCCGCAAAGATGGCGCCGTTGGCGAGGTAACGCATCAACGCGTAAACCGCCGTCACCAGCAGTAGCCCCGCGCCGAGCATCGTGAAGCTCACGCCGCGCCCTTTGCCTGACGCGGATTGGCGCGGCGGCGTCAGTTCCAGGTAAGCGACGACGAGCGGAAAGGCCAGCGCCGCTTCCATGCCCCAAAGCGCCAACAGGTAAAACGCCAGCGTCAGCGCGAGTTGATGAGGTTTGCCTGACTTGCGATAGCGCAGGTAAAACGCCAGCGCCGTAAACAGCAGCAGCGCCATCAGCACGGCGGCGCTGCCCGATACCCAGGCGACGGCTTCGGCATGAACCGGCAGGACGGCGAACAGGCAGGCGGCGACGAGCGCCAGCCGGCGGCGTTCGAACAGCTCGCGGACGACGACATAGACCATCCCGGTCGCCGCCGCGTGCAGCAGCAGCGCGAGCAAGTGCCAGCCCCAGGGTCTTTCGCCAAACAGCGCGTTGCTGATCATCAGCCAGGCATTGAACAGCGGACGGTAGTAGGATTGCGTAACGGCGGCGATATCGGGTGGCGCGAACCGCCACACGCCCGCCGTGAAAGCCGCCGGCAAATTGGTGAGACTCTTGAGTAGCGGGTTTTTAAGGATTTGCGGCGCGTCATCGCAAGCAAAGTCGTTGGCCAGCGCCACGAGCGAGGCCAGCAACGCCAGCGCCAGCGGAAGCCATACCAGCAGAGGGCGCGGGGAAGTCCTCAACCGGTTAATGAATGAAAGTGGCGGCGGCGCTTCAGGGGCGCGGGCGGCGGCTGATTTCGCCGACACGCCCGCCGCGCCGGAACGTCGAGCCGATGGATTCTTTTTTTGCATGAAAGCCTGTGTTCAATAAATTGCATTCGCCGGGCTACCGTCTGCGTATTACTCGGTGTGAAGGGAGCTTCCGCGCGGTAAGAGGAATTCTAAGCAACCCGTCGAGGCGCGCGCAAGATGGCTTCACTGGATACACGGTTTTCGAGCCGGACAATTTAACCTAAACTCGGGACCGGCGGCGCTCGTTATTTGCATATGCGCCCGAAGAAGAGATCGCGCCGGGCGGCGCGGAGCGAATTCGCAATGTATGATAACCACAGGAGAGAAAGAGTCATGAAGAGAGTCGTTTTTGTAGCCATCATGCTGGCGTTCGCCGTGAGCGCGGGCGTCCGTTCGTCAGCGGCGCGAGTCGCCGGGCAAGGCGGCGCCGAGCTGCTCAACGCGCTGCCGGATGGCAACGCCGTGTTGTTGATTGACGTGCAGCGCATCACCTCAAGCCAGTTGTGGGGCATGCTGTCGGGGCAGGAGAAGTTCCGCGCTGCCTTCGAGAAGATTCAATCGGAGCTGAGCGAAGCCGGCATCAGCCTCAGCGACGTGCAGACGGTCGCCGTGTCGTTTGCCAATGGCAACACCAACAACCCGGCGGTCGCCGTCTCGGGCCGGCTCAATCAGAGCGCCTTGCTGGCGCGGCTGCGCGCCGACGAAAAGATAAAGCTCACCTCGGAGACCTACAAGGGCGTCGAGGTGTTCAAAGTCGAGTCGGTCAACCAGAAGGCGAGCAAGCCGAATGAGGCGGGCGGCTTCGCTTTTCTCGATGCCACTACGGCGGTCGCCGGCACGCCCACTTCGGTGCGCGCGGCCATAGACGTGAAGACCGGCAGCCGCGCCAGCATCGCGCAGAACGCCAAATTAACCGAAGCGCTCGCGACGACCACCGGCGCGGTGCGCTTCGCCCTGGAGATGTCATCAATTGCCGGCAAGCTGCCGACCGGGCCGATGGGCGATTTCAGCTCGATCAAGATGATCTTTGGCGGCGTTGACGTGACCAACGGCGTTGACCTCAACGCCACGCTGCGCAATGACACGGTCGAGCATGCGCGCGCCCTGACCACGCAGCTCACTGGCTTGCTGGAGATGGCGCGTGGCTTCCTCGGCGCGTCAAACGATCCGAAGATGGCGCCGCTCGTCACGGCGCTCAAGTCGATTACGATCACCGGCAACGACATTGACGTGCGCGTTACCGGCAATGTGCCGATGGAAGTGCTGGCTCAGATTCTGCGCTAATCCTTCACAGGGATAGTTCGTGGAATGATGGCCCGCCGCGAGTGGATCGCGGCGGGCCATTGATTTTGACAGACAAGGCGGAAGGTCCGGCCCGCGTGCGCGGGTTTCGCTAGCGCCCTCAGGCCGTGCCGTTTGCCTCGCTCTTGGCGGAGCCGAGCAACTGGCGGATGCCGCGGATCAACGAGTCGAAATCTATCGGCTTGGTCGCCGCATGGTCGGCGCCGGCGGCAATCGCCTCTTTGGCGACCGCCGGGCCATAAGCGGTGATCGCCATGATCGGCACGCGGGTGAATTCGACTTCGCCGCGCAGCAGGCGAATCATCTCGATGCCATTAAGGATCGGCATATGGATGTCTGTGATGATGATGTCCGGGCGCTCGGCCTTCGCCGTGTCGAAGCCGGCACGCCCGTCCGCCGCCGTGACGACGTTAAAGGATTCCATCTCTAACAACTTGGTCATCATTTCAAGCGTGTCGTTGCTGTCGTCTACTACCAGTATTTTTTCGGTCACGTGCGCAAATCCTCTCTACGGGCATGATGGGGGAGTAATCAACTGTAGAGCTGAGTCGGGCGAACCGTTGAAGCGAGAATGCGGCAGCGGCAGGTGTGCGGCCGGTCGTTTCAGGAGCGAATAGACCTTCGCCACAGCGCGAATCAGCAAGGCGCTGGCGTCGGTCATTGATCTGCTGTAATCCGTCCGTGAGGCGGACGTGATCCGGGTTGCCCACTTTGCTTTCTCCGTACTCAAAGTGACACAACCTTAAAGGGCGCGTCCGATTATAGGCCAAGTGACGAAGGCTGTCTACCGCGATGACGCGCTGGCGGCGCTGTGATAAAATTCCAGTATGCTGCTCACGCGCCTTGAAGCCACCGGCTTTCGCAATCTCGAGGGCCTGGGTGAGTTTGGCCCCGGACTCAACATCTTTTACGGCGACAACGCGCAGGGCAAGACCAACTGGCTCGAAGCCATCTACGTCCTCGGCAGCACGAAATCCTTTCGCACCTCGCAACTGCGCGAGTGCGTGCGCTTTGACGCGCCGCAAGCCTTGCTGCGCGGCACCATCGTGCGCGGCTCGGTCAGCAAGCAGATTCAACTGGCGCTCACCGACGCCACCAAAGAGCTGTACGTCAACGGCAAGCGCGAAGCGGTCACGCGCTATCTCGGCAACCTCGACGTTTTCGTCTTCTCGCTCGAAGAGATGGACGTGATTCGCGGCGAACCGTTAGAGCGCCGGCGCTTTCTCGACCGCGGCATCGTCACCACAACGCCCGGCTACCTGAACACCATCGCGCAGTACAACCACATCCTCAAGCAAAAGAACAAGCTGCTCGCCGCCGCCTCGGAAAGCGAGCAGCCGGCGGCCTTTGTCGCCCAGGTCGAAGCCTGGAACGAAGAGCTGATCGAATATGGCGCGGCGCTCCACGACGCGCGCCTCGATTACGTCGCGCGCTTGAATCGCGTGCTGGCCGAGAACGATTACGGGCGGGCGATCTTTGCCGCCGAGCGCCTCAACGTGCGCTATCGCTCACAGCTCGAAGGCAAAGGTGATCTGGATAACTTTGCGCAACTCTTCCGCGAGCGCCTGGGCGTACGCTTACAGGCCGAGCTGGCCGCCGGGCACGCCTTGATCGGGCCGCACCGCGACGATTTGGAGATTCTTGCGGATGCGCGCGAAGTCAGCCGTTTCGGCAGCGCCGGCCAGCAGCGAAGTGCCTTACTTTTGCTTGATTTAGCGCAGGTTTCGATTTATAATAGAGTGTACGAAGAAAGCCCCGTTTTGCTCATAGATGACATTGACGCCGAGCTGGACCGTGGGCGTATCGAGGCGTTGATTTCTAGCCTCGAAGGGCGCGCGCAAACCTTCGTCAGCACGTCGCGTCGGGCGATAGCCAACCGCTATCGTGACCGCGCGGCGGCCTTTTATGTCGAAGGTGGGCGGGCGCGGCGCGAGCCGACCGGCGACCGCTCCAGCGTCAATGCTGTCTCTGCCGCAGGTAGCGCGCCGGGAGCGTTTGAAGAGCTCGAACGCACCGTGCGCGAAATGACCAAAGAACGCGAAGAGGCCCGCGGGCCGGCAGACGACAGAGGAGATTATGAGCAGAGCAGTAAAGCAAGTTACCAATAAGGAGAAGCGTGTGACCAAACAAGCACAGGATTACGGCGCGGCATCGATCACCGTCCTCGAAGGGCGTGATGCGGTGCGCAAACGCCCGGCGATGTATATCGGCTCGACCAGCGAGCTGGGCCTGCATCACCTCGTCTACGAAGTCGTGGACAACTCGATTGACGAAGCCCTCGCCGGCTACTGCGACCGCGTCGAAGTATTTATTCACATCGATAATTCGATCACCGTTATCGACAACGGGCGCGGCATCCCCGTCGACATCCACAAGCAGGAGAAGGTCTCTGCCGCTGAAGTCGTGCTGACCAAGCTGCACGCCGGCGGCAAGTTCGACACCAACGCTTACAAGGTGTCGGGCGGCTTGCACGGCGTCGGCGTCTCGGTGGTGAACTTTCTGTCGGAATGGCTGCGCCTGGAAATCTGGCGCGACGGCAACACCTACGAACAGGAGTATGTGCGCGGCATCCCGCAAGAAAAACTGAAGCTCACGGGCAAGACGCGCCGCCGTGGCACGAAAGTCTCGTTCAAGCCCGACACCGAAATCTTCGAGGTGACGACCTTCAACTTCGACACGCTGTCGCAGCGGCTGCGCGAGAAGGCGTTTTTGAATTCCGGCATCCGCATCACCATCATCGATGAGCGCAGCGAGCCGCCGAAGGCGCACGACTTCTTCTACCGCGGCGGCATCGCCGAATTCGTCAAGCACCTGAACAAGAGCAAGACCGTGCTGCACACGCAGCCCATCCACTTTGAGAGAGAAGGAACCGAGAGCGACCCGACCGGGATCGAAGTGGCGATCCAGTACAACGATAGCTACAACGAGATCGTCCACTCGTTCGCCAACAACATCAACACGGTGGATGGCGGCACGCACCTGACGGGCTTTCGCGCCGCGCTGACGCGCACGATCAACAACTATGCGAAGTCGGCGGGCCTGTTTAAGAAGGACGACGAAAAGCTGGCCCCCGAAGATGTGCGCGAGGGCCTGGTCGCCGTTGTCAGCGTCAAGCTGCCGCAGCCGCAGTTTGAAGGACAGACCAAGGGCAAGCTGAACTCGGACGTCAAGGGCGTCGTCGAAGCCTTCGTCAACGAGAACCTCGGTCGCTACTTTGAAGAGAACCCAACAGTGGCGCGCAAGATTATCGCCAAAGCGATTGAAGCGGCGCGCGCCCGCGAGGCGGCGCGCAAGGCGCGCGACCTGACGCGGCGCAAGGGCGCATTAGACAGCGCCGCGCTGCCCGGCAAGCTGGCCGACTGCTCCGAGAAAGACCCGGCGCTGTGCGAGCTGTTCATCGTCGAAGGCGATTCGGCAGGCGGCTCGGCCAAGCAGGGACGCGACCGTCGGACGCAGGCGATCCTGCCGCTCAAGGGCAAGATCCTCAACGTTGAGAAGGCGCGCTACGACAAGATGCTGTCGCACTCAGAGATTCGCACGATGATCACGGCCATGGGCACAGGCATCGGCAAGAACGATTTCGACGTGTCGAAGCTGCGCTATGACCGCATCATCCTGCTGTGCGACGCCGACGTGGACGGCTCGCACATCCGCACGCTGCTGCTGACGTTCTTCTACCGGCAGATGCCCGAGTTGATTGATCGCGGCCACGTCTACATCGCGCAGCCGCCGCTGTTCAAGATCAAGAAGGGACGCAGCGAACAGTACCTGCGCGACGAGCGCGACCTGCAAAAGTTCCTGATGAAGAAGGCAACCGAAAACGTCACCGTGACGGTGAAGGCGACCGGCACCCAACTGAAAGGCGCTGAGCTGCGCAAGGCGCTTGAGAAGCTCTCGGATTTGAATGCTTATCTCGACAAGCTCGAACGGCGGCTGCATGACCGCAAGCTGGTCGAAACCGTGGTCGAGGCGTTCGGCGAAGTGATGGCGTCGAAAGAAGGCGGCCTGAAGCTGCACGAAGTCTTCGAGAAAGAGAAGCTCTTGCAGCGTGTCGCGGCGGCGCTCGAAAAGGAGAGCTACGACACGGAGCTTGGCACAGACGAAGAGCATGGCACCTATGAAGTCGTCGTGCTGCGGTCGCGCGGCAACGGGCGCATCGTCATTGACTGGGAGCTGGCGACGCACGTCGAGTTTCAGAAGGCGGTGCAGTTGCTCGGCGACTTGCAGGCCATCAGCCGCGCGCCGTTCGTGATTGCCGAAAACGACAACGAAACGACGGTGAATTCGCGCGTCGCGCTGCTCGACCACATCATGACGGCGGCGAAGAAAGACATTTCGATTCAGCGCTACAAGGGGCTGGGCGAGATGAACCCCGAGCAGTTGTGGGAGACGACGCTCAGGCCCGACACGCGGACGATTTTGAACGTCCAGGTGAACGACGCGGTCGAGACTGACGAGATGTTTACGGTGCTGATGGGCGATGCGGTCGAGCCGCGCCGCCGCTTCATCGAAGACAACGCGCTCGACGTGCGCAACCTCGACATCTAATCCAAACGGCGCGACTGCTGCTCAAACCTGAAAGGCCGGGGATCACACCCCGGCCTTTTCCTTTTCGTCTACTCGGCGGGCGGCGTTGACAACTCAAGCGGCCAGCCGTGACCATAAAGCGAGGAGGTCAGAGATCGAACATGGGTAAACGTCACACCGCAACCGTCCTGACGCGCAATCAACCGACAGAGGGGGCGCGGCACTGCCGGCAAAAGTTCCTGCGCTTCTTCCCGCAAGGCTTCCGCGACGAGACCTACATTGCCTGGGAGCGCGGCTACAAGTGGCAGGCGCACGAGCAGTGGCATGAATCGCTCGACCGCGCCGCCTATCGCGCGCTGCTCGAAGCGGGCCGCTTCGCCGAAGTCGCGGCGCACGCCGTACGCGTCGAGTCGCGCACCAACCTGCTCTTCTCATTTGAAAAGATGGCGCTGCGCGACGCGGTGAGACCGGCGGCGGGCGCGCGCGCCTTTGCCGAAGGTCTCTATGATTTTCTCTACGGCGCGGGCGGCGCCGAGCGCAAGTTCGAGCGCTGGTGCGAAGTCGTCGCCGCGCTGCCGCGCCGGCAGACGCGCGTCCTCACCTGGCCGCTGGCAACGGTCTTCGGATTCATCGCGCGGCCCGATCAGCACATCTTCTTAAAGCCGATGGTGACGCGCCGTGCGGCGCGCGAATACGGCTTCGACTTCCATTACCAGTCGCGGCCTTCGTGGGAGACGTATGCGAGCATGCTGGCGTTTGCCGAAACCGTGCGCGCCGATGTTAGGGACTTAGAGCCGCGGGACATGATCGACCTGCAATCGTTCATGTGGGTGCAAGGCTCGGACGAATACGACGAGTGACCGCTGGCTAAGATTTATTGTACTGAGCTTTTCCTTTGGCGCGCGGCGGCTGCACATAAAAATCAATGACGCGGCGGGCCATCTCGATTACTTTATCGCGCAAGGCGGCGGGCGCGATCACTTCGACCTGCGGGCCGAAGCTCAAAGCATACTCAATCGCCATCTCTTCGACATCGAAACGCACCTGCACTTCCGACCAGCCATCGGCGGCGGGCGCGCTCGTCTGTTCAATGCGGGCGAAGCGGCCCGCGAAGGCGAGCCGTGGCAAAACCTCTGCTGCCACCCGCAGCCGCGCTTCATAACGCGGCAGGTTGGCTTTGAAGCTCGCCGTAGACGCTTCCCAATACGCCGCCAGGTCAAAGTCCTTCGGGCGCTCGCACGCTTCATCCAACAACGTCGCTTGCGTCACACGCGACACGCGGTAGGTGCGCGGCACGCCTTCCGCCGCCGCGACCAGATACCAGGCGCTGCCTTTGGCCACCAGCCCCAGCGGGTCAACGACGCGCTCGACCGCTTCACAGTGCGGGCCGCGCTCGTAAACCACTTGCAGTCGCCGCCCCTGCCAGACCGCTTGCTGAATCACCGGCAAGCTCGCAATCGCTTCGTTGGCGCGGTGCCAGCCGCTCAGGTCAACGTGGATGCGCTGGCGCGCGTACTCGGCGTCGTCGCGGTGCGTGGCCGGCAGCGCCGCAAGCAGCTTGATCAACGCCGCGTCTGCCGCCTTGCCCAATCCCAGGTCGGCCAGCAACCGCGCCGGCTGGATCAGAAAGAGCGCCTGCGCTTCGTCTTTGCTCAAGCCCGTCAGGTTGGTGCGGTACTCTTCCATGAGCGACCAGCCGCCATTGCTGCCGCGCTCGGCGACCACCGGCACGCCCGCCATGCCGAGCGCTTCCATGTCGCGGTGAATCGTCCGCTGGCTGACTTCCAGACGCGCCGCCAGCTCGCGCGCCGTCACCCGCCGGTGAACCTGAAGCAACAACATGATCGAAAGCAGCCGATCCGCACGCATCGCTCGTTACCTCTTCACATCATTTCGAAACGCCGACCACTTTATCACAGAAATATGACAAAGGATGTCAGCTTTGCAGGCGCATGCTCTTTTTGCACTGACCAGCAGGAGACTCTTTCAGTGACAAGTAAGGAGGCGTGTATGCGATATGGAATCGTGCTTTCACTGGGCAATGCGTGCGACCTGGTTGATCTGGCTTGCGAGGCCGAGGCCGCCGGCTGGGACGGCGTCTTTGTGGCCGACGCGATGGCTATGGGCACAGACCATTTTCCTGATATGCCGTGGTTCGATCCGTGGGTGGTGCTGGCTGCTATGGCCGTGCGCACCGAGCGCATTCGCATCGGCACGTTGCTGACGCCGCCATCGCGCCGCCGCCCGTGGAAGCTGGCGCGCGAAGTGGCAACGCTCGATCACCTGTCGAAGGGACGGATGATCTTATCGGTCGGCCTCGGCGCGGCAGATCACGACGGCGGCTTTTTCAAAGTCGGCGAGGCGACGGATTTGAAGACCCGCGCCCGCTTGCTCGATGAAAGCCTCGACATTCTCGCGGGCCTCTGGAGCGGCAAGCCATTCAGTTATGCGGGCGAGCATTATCACATTGACAAGATGTCCATGCTGCCGCCGCCTGTGCAAGTGCCGCGTGTGCCTATCTGGGTCGTCGGCGTCTGGCCGAAAGAGAAATCCATGCGGCGGGCGTTGCAATGGGACGGACTGATTGCGCAACGCTATGGCGGGTCACCTGCCGACGGCAGCCTGACCGTAGACGAGGTCCGCACGATCAAGGCTTACGTTGACGAGCACCGCACGGCGACGAGGCCATACGATATCCTCGCGGGCGGCTCGACCGGCAACAAGAGCCGCAAGCGGGCCGTCGAAACCGTGCGCCCTTATATCGAAGCCGGCGCAACCTGGTGGATGGAAGAAGGCTGGGCCAGTAGTGAAGCGAAATTGCGAGCCCGCGTTCGCCAGGGGCCGCCGCGGGTGGAATGATGCTAATTGAAGATCGGATTATCTGACAACTTGAGGGTCGGATTATCTGACTATGAGAGCGTGGGTGCCGCGCGTCATCACGCCTCCGATGATTGCCGCGTCGGTGTAGGTCTCGCGCAGCCGCGCCAGCATGGTTTCGGCGCGCGTCGCGTCAATGGCGATCAGCAATCCGCCGGCGGTCTGCGGATCGAAGAGCAGGCTGGCCATTGGCTTGTTGAGGCTTTCGCTCAAGTCAATGTTGCCGCCGACGTACTGACGATTGCTGCGGTCGCCGCTGGTCAACAATCCCTGCTCGGCTAGCTCGTAAGCGCCGCGGATGAGCGGCACGCGCGCCGCTTCGATCTCGATAGTCACGTTGCTGCCGCTAGCCATCTCCCAGGCGTGGCCGAGCAGGCCGAAGCCCGTGATGTCGGTTGCGCCTTTGACGCCGAATTCACGCATCACGTCGGCGGCGCGACGGCCCGCCCGCAACATCGTCGCAAGCGACGCGGCGGCGACCTCAGGCGGCGCTTTTTCGAATTTGATGCCGGTCGAAATCACGCCCGTGCCGATGGGCTTGGTCAGGATCAGCGCATCACCCGGTCGCGCGCCGCGATTGGTCATCACCTGTCGCGGGTCAATCGTGCCGGTCACCGCGTAACCGAACATGATCTGCGGGTTATCGACGCTGTGACCGCCGAGCAAGGCGACACCGTTTTCCGTCAGCACATCCAATCCGCCGCGCATGATCTCGGCGAGAATCTCGAAGTCAACGCCTTTCTTTGGAAAGCAGGTGACAGCGAGCGCCGTCAGCGGCGTGCCGCCCATCGCCCAGACATCGTTGATCGAGTTGAGCGCCGCGATGCGCCCGTAATCATATGGGTCGTCAACGATGGGCGTGAAGAAATCTACGGTCTGCACCAGCGCCAGATCATCGCGCAGCAGGTAGACTCCGGCGTCGTCGGCAGTCTCGATGCCAACCAGCACCTTTGCAGATTGTGGAATGTTCAGCCCGCTCAGAACCTGAGCGAGCTCGCTCGGCGCGAGCTTAGCCGCTCAACCCGCGCACGAGACCATCTCGGTCAATCGCATACCTGCTCCCTTCGAATCATTGCGCCTCACCTGCATTGTAGAAACAAATCGCGCCGCGTGCCATCGCGCTCGCAAAATTACCGACCTAGGTCTTGACAGCAGGTGGTACAATGTTGGGCAGACAGCACCCGAAACGCCGTCTCAAGCCCGAGCAGCCCTCAACAGGATTCCGTTGGCGACAAGGTTGACCCCGAACCCTTCTATACGTTAGCCCTGCGAATCTCGGAGGTCGTCGTGAGCTTTTTCGGACATGGGTCTGCGGTTATTTCCATCAAAGAAATCAAACGTTCTTTCCCCGACGAGTGGGTAGCCGTCGCGGTGCTAGAGACCGACGACGATGGCTTTGCCGAAAAAGGCCAAGTCCTGGCACATGCCGCCGACGAGCGCTTCGTCTGGTCGGCGGCGCGGCTCGGCGACAGCGAGAACCCGGTCTACGTCTTCTTCACCGGCGCGCGGCGCACACGGATGGCGCGCCACTGAATCTCATCTTTAAGCGCTGGCTACGATCTTCGTGAACAGGTCGAGCGTGATGTTGCGGCCCGTGACAATGGCGGCGACGCGCTGGCCTTGTAAGCGCGCATCCTTGAGCGCCGCGATGCTGACGGCGGCAGACCCTTCGACCATCAGGTGGTCTTCGCGGGCGACACGGGCGATGGCGCGACGGATCGCGGCTTCATCAATGACAATCATATCGTCAATCAAATCGCGAGTGATCGGGAAAGTCATCGAGTCGGGCTCGATGTTACCGGCCAGGCCATCGGCGACCGTCTCTTCTTCAACAATCTCGACAATCTGACCTGCGGCAAGCGCGGCGCTCATCGTCGGCGTCGTCGCCGGCTCCGCGCCGTAGACTTTGACGTGCGGGTGGAGGGCCTTGACGGCAATCGCCACGCCGGCGATCAATCCGCCGCCGCCGACCGGAACCACGATGGCTTCAACGTCGGGCGCGTCTTCGAGAATCTCAAGCGCCACTGTGCCTTGCCCGGCAATCACCTGCGGATCGTTGTAAGGCGAAACGAAGACGGCGGCGGATTCGCCTTCCATGCGACGAGCGGCGCGCTCGGCCTCGTCGTAAGTTTCGCCACACTCGACCAGCGTCACCGGGTAGCGGCGAATGGCTTCGACTTTGGCGCGCGACGCCGAGCGCGGCACAACGATGCGGACGTCGAGCTTGAGCGCGGCGGCACAGTGCGCCACCGCCAGCCCGTGATTGCCCGCCGACACCGTCAGCACGCCGCGCCGGCGCTCTGCTTCGGTCAGCCCTGAGAGCCTGGCCATCGCGCCGCGCAGCTTGAACGAGCCGGTCAGTTGCCAGCATTCGAGCTTCAACATCACCTCTGCGTTCAGCTCGCTTGATAGCCAGCCGGAGCGTTCAAGCGGCGTGCGCCGCACGCCCGCCTTGATGCGCTCGGCGGCGCGGCGTATGTCATCGAGGGTCACTTGTTCGGTCATCTCGTCTTTTCCAGGACGGCGGCAAAGAAACCGTCGGCGCCATCGCGATGCGGGAACGTCCGCACGAAGCCTTCGCCGGTCAGCAATGCGGCAGGCGCGGTTGGCGCAACGACGCGGAACGGCGCGCCGCTTTCAAGAAAGCTGTGAATTACCGCTTCGTTCTCTTCGCGCTCTATCGAGCAGGTTGAATAGACCAGCCGCCCGCCTTGCTTGAGCGTGACGGTCGCCCGCCGCAGCAAATCAAGCTGCACACCGGCGAGCCGCGCGAGGTCGCTTGCGGCGAGCCGCCACTTAATCTCAGGGTTGCGCCGCAAGGTGCCTGTGCCCGAACACGGGGCGTCGATCAGAAGGCGATCAAACAATGGCGCGCCGTCGAGCAGCGGCAGCTCGCGTGTCGCGTCGAGCGCCACTGGCGCGATTGATTCGATGCCCAGCCGCTTGCAGGTCGCCGCAAGCGTCGCCAGCCGGTGCGGGTGAATGTCGCAAGCCATCACCCAGCCGCTCGCGCCGGCGAGCGCCGCCAGGTGAGACGACTTCGAGCCGGGCGCGGCGCACAGGTCGAGAATGCGCTCGCCGCTTTGTGGATCGAGCAGCAACGACACCATCTGCGACGCCTCGTCCTGAATGTAAATCTCGCCACTTTCCGCCGCTTGCGCCAGCGTCGCTGCCTGCCCGGCCTCGACCACGAAAGCGTCGCGCGCCATGCTTGATGGGCGCAAGCGCAGCCCTGTGCTTTGCAGAGCGGCAATGACTTCATCCACCGCGGCGCGCCGCGTGTTGACGCGAAAAGCGAGAGGCGGCGGCTGATTATTGGCGAGGGCAAGGTGGCGCGCTTCCTCTTCGCCGAAAGCGGCGATCCACCTTCCGAGCAGCCAGCGCGGGTGCGAAGTCTCGACCGCGAATCGCTCAAGCGGTTCATCGATGCTTGCGCCCGGCAACTCGTCCAACTGGCGGGCGGCGCGGCGCAAGACGGCATTGACCATTCCTGCTGCGCTCGCGGCGCGGGCGCGCTTCACGAGGTTGACCGATTCATTGACCGCCGCCGATGCCGGCACACGCGACAGGAAGCGCAATTGATAAAGTCCCAGGCGCAGGGCGATCAACACCGCCAGATCAAGCTTCTTGAGAGGCCGCCCGCTGTAACGCTCAATAAAGTAATCCAGCGCACTTTGCCAGCGCAGCACGCCAAGCGTCAGCTCTTGCGCCAGCCGGCGGTCATCGCCCGCGAGCGTCGTCTGCGGCAGCGCGGCGATGAGCGGCGCGGCGTAAGCGTCTTCGGCATAGACGCGCCGCAGGATGTCGAAGGCGGCGCGGCGCGCGGGGCTGACGGCAGGGTGGCTGGCTTGGCGATTCACGCGATGTTACTCAGGCCACCGAAGCGGGCGCGTGGCGTCGGGATGATTTCAGCGCCGATCACTTCACGCCGACGGGATGAATTCGTCGTCCTGCTGGCGGCGGCGCTCGGATGCGAGAAAGTCGTAATAGCCACAGCGCTTGCTGTCGGGGTATTCGCGGCAGACGCCTGGCCGGGCGTGGTAGATCGTGCAGCGGCGCTCTTCGAGGTCGAGGAACTGGCAAACCCGCTTAAAGATGTGATCCTTTTGATGGCGCAAGACGCGGTCGCCGTACGCCATCTTGGTATAACGGCGCTCGGCCTCTTCGTAGGTGACGTCGAAATGCCGGGCGAGTCGCGCAACGTCACGGCGCGTGACTTCGATGCGGTCATAGCTACAGCAATAAGCGGGACATTTTAAGCAGTTGAAGAGGACGCGTAGCTCGCGGCCATTTTTCTTCGCGCCCTTATTCGGAACCCCTGTGGTCATAGATCGCGTGCCTTTGAAATTAAGAACGTGTGTTGATGCGGCCTGTATTCTAGCACGCGCCGTCGGCGGCGCGAAAACCATCGCTGCTCAAGCGCGCCCTTGAGACAAGGGGATCGCCAACGAGATGATCGCCGCGCCATCCATCATCAGCGACCGCGCCCTGCATAATTGAAAGAGCCACCCCGCCGGGGTGGCTCTTTGGTTCGGCTCAAAGTGCGGATGGTCGCCCGCCGCCTAAGATTAGGTTTCGTCCCATTCCTCTTCTTCTTCTTCGACAGCAGCCACGTCTAGTTCGATGGGATCGAGCCCGACAACTTCTAACTGCGTGCCGCAGTCATCACACTCGACCGTGTCGCCCTTATCGGTGTCTTCGTCCACCTGAACCTCGGCCTCGCATTCGGGGCACGTTCCTCTTGGCATCGCCTTTCTTCCTCCGTAATCGTCGCGCGTGCCTTCCACGACCGCGCTGATTCGTACAACCTAAAAAATCTAAACCTAAACGCGGCGGATTTGCAAGAACACCGCCGGAAGAGAGACGCGGCGACACGGTGACACGGCGACGCGGAGAAAGAGGGATGGTCGAGCAAAGCGGCAGCCGCTCTCCCTCGCCGCGTCTCCGCGTCGCCGCGTCGTCTTATTTCTCCTTCGCCAGGTGCGGTTCAAGGTTTTCGAGGTGGTGGCGCGCTGTCTCGGCTTCCTTGCTCTGCGGAAAACGGCGAATGATCTCGCGGTAGCCCTGGCCATCATATGCGTAGTGCGCTTGCGCGCCATCAAAGCGGAAGGCGATGCGCAAACGGCTGTAGCGATCAAGGCCGGGATCGCTCAGGTAATAATCTTCAGCCTCTGTCGTGGCGCGCGCGTCATCCAATGTCTTCAGCCGGCGGCGCGCATGCTGGCTGAGCGTCGTGGCGGCGCGCTCGGCCTCTTCGCCCATAAGCAGCAGGGCGCGCGGCACCAGGCGCGAATGGCCGAAGCGCTCAAGGAAAAGCCGGCACAGCGCCAGGCGATCCAGGCCGTCGCCGGTTTCTTCAATGACTCGGATCATGCGCTCGTCTTCGCCGGCGCGGCCCGGCAGCATCACCGCGCCTTGATGAATCCAGCCACGCGTTCGCCGCGTCACCGCGACGCGATAAAAGGCCGGCGGGCCGCTTCTCGCAGACATGACGTAGACCGCCCGCCCGATGCGCAGGCGTTTTAGGACCGGGGCGTGCAAGTCGGCTTCCTGGCGCAACGCCGAGAGTCTTTCGTCAATCACGAACGCTTTGATAAAAGGCGCGCGGCCGGCTTGCGGCTGGCCGGCGCGATGCTGTGCCGACGCCGGCGCGGCTAGCGCAACCAGCAGGCTGAGCGAAATTCCGAGGGCAAGTGATAAGCGGTTGCGTGGCATATTCAGACCTCCCGCAAAGTTCCTCTGTTATGAAAAGACGCAAGCCGATGGCAAAACATGCGGAAAATGTGAGGCCGGGCAAAAGAATTATCGTCACGACGCAGGCGGCGCGTCGCCGCGGCTTTATGCATTGAAACGCTTGAAACCTGCCCCGTCTGTGCTAGACTAGCGCGTGCCAATCAGTTTTAGGCCCCCGGACATCACCCAGTTATTCGAGTGGAGTTTCATCGCTTTAGGATCACTGAATGCTCTTGGGATTGGAGAATGAGATGGCAGACGAAAAGCCGTTCAACATCACGACTACCGAGCGCCGTGGCCAGGATCGCCGCGCCGGCGAAGACCGTCGCCAGGCCGACATCGGCCCGCCGCCCGGCATGGCCGAACGCCGCAGCGGGCGTGACCGCCGCCTCTTCGACCGCCGCGCACAGGGCAGCACCACCGGGCAACTGCTGATCGAAGTGGGCCGCTTTGCCGCCGAAAACATGACCTTTCGACAGAAAGGCAACAAGGCCGCCGCGCGCCGCGCCCGCAAACACCTGTCGTTGATTATGAAACTGGCCAAACAGCGGCGCGCCGAAATCTCTGCCGAAATCAAGGGGCTGGCGCCCGGTGATGCGGAAGCCGGCGACGACGGCGACGATAACGATAACGACGAATAGTCGCCAGGGCTGAACGCGCCACGGCGAGGCTACTTTGCCAGCTTCTCCGCCCGCGGCGCCACTTCCAGTTGATGGCGCAGGTCGTAGTACTCTTCGAGAAGGCGGTTGAGGGTCA
Source organism: Blastocatellia bacterium (assembly GCA_035275065.1). Lineage (NCBI taxonomy): Bacteria > Pseudomonadati > Acidobacteriota > Blastocatellia > Blastocatellia bacterium. The sequence continues at coordinate 33,597 of DATENM010000023.1, read as the reverse complement.
CGATGAAGGGAATCTGCATGGCCGCCGCATCGTCGGCGCGGCGTTCCATCTCGGCAGCCTCCGGCGTACCGGGGGCGACCGAATCGAGCTTTTCCATGATTTCGTGAACATTCTCGCCGCGCGGATGGCGGTGATAGCAGAAGCTGATCAGCGACAGCGTCATGCCATCAATGATCGATTGCACTTGATCCGGGTCGTCGAGTGAGAAGCGCCGCATCATAAACGATTCCGGCGGCGCTTCGGTCGCTCTGGCAAATTCAATCACTCTTTGTTGCAGGTCTTCGGTTGGCCCAGCCCTCATACCTCTCATGAGTAACGCTGAGGCCCGCGCTTGTCAACCAGCGCGAAAAGAAAAGACCGCCGCCGACCGGCTCGCTTCCGCTTCTACTGACTCGGGCTTCCCCAAACGGTGAAGCGCGATGTCTATTGACACCCGCACAATCACGGACGCCGCGAGGCGGTCGGCAGAGGCGGCGACTCGCGTTGTTGCGCGGCGGCGTCCCGCCTTCCGCTCGGCGCTGAGCGTCAGCCGCCAGCCCTTCCTTTATCTTACCGCCGCGCTCGCCACAGGCATTCTTCTCGACCGCTGGCTCGAAGCGCCGCGCTGGCTGATTGCGCCGCTCGCCCTCGCGGCAATGGCGCGAGCGGCGGGACTGGTTTTAGTGAAGAAAGCTACACAGGCGACGCTGACGCTGTTCATCGGCCTTATCCTCGCCGGTGCGTGGTTATCATTACAGGAGCGCCAGGGCGTCGAGGCGACACGCTTGCGCCGGCTGTTTGCCGCCGGGATCATCCGGGCCGAAGACCCGGTTGAATTGATCGGTGTGCTTGCCCGACCGCCGGAGCCTGCGCCCGACGCCTTCTTTCTCGACCTTGAAGCCGAAAGCCTGCGGGCGCGGGATGTCACAACCAAAGCGTCGGGAACGGTTCGACTGCTCATCTCGCCCGGCGACGAGGAGGCCGCAGGCGAATTCAGACAGCTCGCGCTCGACACCGGCGCGCGGCTGCGTGTGCTGGTGCGGCTTGAACGGGCAAACCGCTACAGCAATCCCGGCTCACCCGATTTCAACGACTTCCTCGAACGGCGCGGCTACGATTTGAAGGGCACGATCAAAAGCCCGCTGCTCATCGAGCCGCTCGGCAGGGCGAAGACCCATCGCGCCCTCGCCTGGCTGTTCCGCCTGCGGATTAAATTGATGGCGGCGATAGACGCGCGCTTCCGTGCGCCGACGAGCGGCACATTGAAAGCCATGCTGGCGGGCAATCGTTACTTTCTCGACGCCGAGGTCAGCGAGCGCCTCAGGCAGAGCGCCACTTTTCACACGCTGGTCATCGCCGGCCTGCACATGGGCATTCTGGCGTGGGCGCTGCTGCGTGTGCGCTGGGATTTTTGGCGAAGCCGCAGGCGCAAGGCAGCAGGTCAGAGCGTGGCGCGCACGCTGGCGGCGATCATTCTGTTATGGGCTTATGCGGCGATGGTCGGACTGGCGCCGCCGGTCATGCGCGCCGCCAGCATGCTGACGATAGGCATTATCGGGCCGTTGCTCTTTCGCCGCGCCGCTTCGATCAACACGGTGTCGCTCTCGGCGTTTGTGATGCTGGCCTTGGAACCGGCAGTGGTGGCCGATCCGGCGTTTCAGCTCAGCTTCGTGGCGGTCGCCGCTATCGTCGCGCTCGCCCTGCCGCTGCTTGATCGTCTCAAGCAGATCGGCGAGTGGCGGCCACAGGCGCGCTCGCCGCATCCCCCTGTTTGCCCGCCGATGATTCGCGCCCTGGCCGAGATATTGTTTTGGGACGAGCGCGAGTTCCGGCGCGAGAGCCGCCGCTCGCCGATCCGTTATCGTCTGGACAAATCGCCCGCGTCGCGGCGGCTGAATCGGCTGCGCTTGCAACCGCTGGCGCGTGTCGTAGCGCAACTGGTCATCACCTCGACGGCCATTCAACTGGCGACCCTGCCATTGATGGCAGTCTATTTCAACCGCGTCTCGCCCATCGGCATTCTCTTGAACATCACGGCGGGGTTGCTGACCGCTGTGCTGATGCTCTGCGGCCTGGCGGTGCTGTTGATTGCGCCGTTGAGCGCGCCGCTGGCCGCAGTCGTCGCCGCTGTAGTCAACGCTGCACACACGTTGCTGGCGCATTCGGTCGTGCCTTTCGCGCACCTGACTTTTGCGACCTTTCGCGTCGCGCACTATGAAGACTGGCATGCGTTGATCTATGCGCTCTACTTCGTGCCGCTCGCGGGGCTTGCCGTATGCCTGGATCGCTGGCGGCCCGTAGACGAGTTCTATGCCGTCGAACGCTCCGGAGTAGGCGACGCGGCGACACGGGGACGCGGCGACGCGGAGAAAGAGAGAGGGTTGAGCAAAACCGCAGCCCCTCGCCGCGTCCCCGTGTCGCCGCGTCGCCGCGTCCCTGTTTCGCTTTGCCTGCTGGCGTTGTTGGCTTCGACGGCGGCCATCCTTCGACCTGTAGCCATAGCGCCGACGGGCAAGCTGACCATCTACTTCCTTGATGTCGGACAGGGCGATGCGGCGCTCGTCGTCTTCCCGCGCGGCACGACGATGCTGGTTGATGCGGGCGGCGGGCTGCAAGTCGGCAGAGTAACGAACTTCACAAAACCAGAAGCCGGCGCCGCGCAAACACCGCAAGCCACGCCGGCAGCAGATCGCCAGGCGAATGATGACGTGGATGCCGCGGACGAGGCGTCGTTTAATGACGATGGCTTTGCGGTTGGCGAAGCGGTGGTTGCGCGCTTTCTCTGGTCGCAGCGCCGAACCTATGTGGATTACGCGCTGGCGACGCACGCCGACGCCGACCACATCGCCGGTTTCACTCAGGTGATGAAAAATTTTCGCGTCGGCCAGTGTTTGATCGGCCACCGCCCGTCCGACGATCTTGAGTATGAGCAGTTCGCGCGCAACGTCAGAGAGCAACGGATTCCGCTCGCTGCGCTTGCCGCGGGGCAGCGCTTCGATATCGATGGCGTGACGGTCGAAGCACTATGGCCGCCACGTACCACGGCGACGGCAGTCACTTCGAACAACAATGACTCGGTGGTGCTGCGGCTGGTCTATGGCGGCCGCGCTATCTTGATGACCGGCGACATCGAAGCGCCGGCGGAAGCGGCGCTGGTGGCGGCAGGTCCCGACCTGCGCGCAGACGTTTTGAAAGTCCCGCATCACGGCTCGAAGACTTCTTCGACCGCGACGTTCCTGGATCGCGTGCGCCCACGCTGTGCCATCATCTCGGTCGGCGAGCGCAGCCGTTTTGGCCATCCCCACGCGGCGGTCGTCGAACGTTACCAGTCGCGTGGCATTCGACTGCTTCAAACCGGGCGCGATGGCATGGTGATGGTCGAGACGGACGGCGCCAGCCTCAACATCTCGACTTTTAACAGCAACCGCTAAAGGCTGCTTGCTCTGCCGCCATCTTCAGTCTTTAAGGGGAGTTGCGATGCGCTCGCCCTCATTTTGGACGAATAGCATACGTGCAGGTTGGGTGATGCATTTTATAAGTACAAGCCGTGTTGCCGTCACCAGAGGCGGCTGGCGGGGTGAAAGATTAGGGATGAAAGATCATTCGACTAAGAAATGCCCATGACTTGTGAAGAATAGATACGCGGGTGTGGCAGCCTTGCGCGTTCGACTCGCTCAACACCACCAAAGGTAACGCCGAGTGAGCCGCTCTGTTACCGAATCCCACTTGGCATAAGGCTTGCCGGGTACGTTGCCGTGATGACGAGAAGACGCAAGACGGTTCAACCAAACAAGTCGGTACAACTGCTTTGTCGGTGAGCTGAAGGGGGGAAAGAAAATGGTAGCGCAACTCAATTATTACACAGAGAGTTTAAGGGCAGTCAGCGACGCTGACTACACGCGGCTGGATCACAACACGAAATCAGACGAGTCGGTAAACTTCGAGCAGCAACTACGCTCGCGGGTCATCGGCCAGGACCCTGCCGTGCAGGCGCTGGCGCAGTTGTATCAGGTCTATCAAGCCGGCTTGAACATGCCTGGCCGGCCCATCGGCACACTGCTATTTCTGGGGCCAACCGGCACCGGTAAAACAAAATCGGTCGAAGCCGCCGCCGAGATTCTCTTCGGCAGCCCGACCGCTTTCATTCGCGTCGATTGCGCGGAGTTTCAGCACTCACACGAGATCGCCAAGCTGATCGGCTCGCCCCCGGGCTACCTCGGTCACCGCGAGACGCCGCCGATTCTGACGCAGGAGCATATCAACAGCTACCACACCGAGCGCGTCAAGCTGACGCTGGTGCTGTTTGACGAGATCGAGAAGGCGAGCGATGCGCTCTGGCAGTTGCTGCTCGGCGTGCTCGACAAAGCGACGCTGACCTTAGGCGACAACCGCCGCGTCGACTTTTCGCGCACCATCGTCGTGATGACCTCGAACCTTGGCGCGCGCGAGATGGAGAAGCTCTCGGAAGCGAAGCTCGGCTTCAGTGTGCCGTGCATCACGCCCGCCGACGTGACGAATAATCACCTGAGCAAGCTCGGCGTCGAGGCGGCGCGCCGCAAGTTCTCGCCCGAGTTCATGAACCGCATCGATAAAATCGTCGTCTTCAAGCAACTCTCGGAGAGCTGTTTGCAACAGATCCTTGAGCTGGAATTGCAGGCCGTGCAGCGGCGCGTGCTGGCGACCGGCGCCGGACGCTTCATCCTGCGCTATACCGAGCGCGCCAAGCAGTTCTTGCTCAACGAAGGCACCGACGCGCGTTATGGCGCGCGCCCGCTCAAGCGCACGATTGAGCGCAACGTCATCTTGCCGCTGTCGAACCTGATCGCCACGCGGCAGATCGGCGAGGGCGACGTGATCCTCGTAGACCTGGCGGCAGACGAAAATATCCTGGTCTTCTTGAAGCAGAACGTCACCAGCATCTTTTCGAGCCGCTACGATTCGCCGTTCGGACGCCGGACGACCCGGCAGACTAGAATTGCTTAAAGCGATGGGGCGGCATCGCCGGATCGCTTAGAAACCGAGGGGATGATGGAAATGAAGAAACCGACGACGGGCGGCCTCGACCGCCAGAAGTTGCTGATCGTTGATGACGACAGCTACTGGGCCGAGGCGCTGCGGCTGTTCCTTTGCGACAAGTATGATGTCGAAGTGGTGAACTCAGCCGCTGAAGCGCTAGATAGGATTCAATCCGACACGCCCGACGCGGTCATCGTTGACCTGGTGATGCCCGTAATGGACGGCTTCGGTCTGATGCGTCGTCTAAGCGATGGCGCATGCGCGCCCGTGCCGATGATCCTGCTGACCGGCTGGAAGACCGCCGAAGTCGAGCAGTGCGCCGCTTCTTTCGGCTGCGCCGCGGTGCTTGGCAAGCCGGTCGAACCTGGAATACTTGAAGAGGTGGTGGCGGCTGTCGTTCAGCATCAGCCGCTCGCCCGCCTGACCTGATCTTTCCCCTATTGCGAATCAAAGAGCCGCCGGCATGAAGCGCTTCACGCCGGCGGCCCTTTTCTTTTTGCTTGCCCGCCGCATGGCGCAATCTCAAGCCAGCTGAGAAAAATGATGAGCGATGGATGATGAGTGATGAATTACCGAGAAGCTGCCAGTCTGCAATAGGCACTCGCTCCGGCAGTTCATCATTCATCACTCATCATTCATTATTTCCTGGGCGATGCCTGGCTTTTTGCGGGGCGCTTGTTACACTTGAGCGTAGGGCCAGGCTTGATGCGCGGTCGCCGCTTTGCGCGTATTTGCGGGACTTTTGCCGGTTTTTGCGTGGGCGCTGTCCTTGACACTGCTTCGAGCCGTGTGTTAAGTTTCGTGGCTTGAGTTGACGCTAAAATTCTTGTTCATGGAGTCCAGACTTTGCTCGCACACGGCGTACTCGCCTTTGCAGAGGGTGGCAGCAGCATCATCAACCCGGACGGCTCGCTCGTCTTCATTCTCCTGCTTTTCCTCTTGTTCGTCTTCGTGATGAACCGGCTGCTGTTTCGCCCCGTCAGTCGCATCCTCGACCAGCGGCAAACCTTAACCGCCGGCGCCGCCAACGACGCGCGCGCCGCCGCCCGCCGCTATGAAATGAAGCTCAGCGAATACGAAGCGACCATCCGGCAGGCGCGCGCCGAAAGCTATAAGAATCTCGAAGCGCAGCGCGCCGTCGCGCTCGCCGAGCGTCAGCAAGTGGTCGAGGCCGCTAAACAAGCGACCGCCGAAGAGATCGGTCGAGCGAAGGCCGAAATCCAACGCCAGTCCGAGCAAGCCCGCATGACGCTAGAGACCGAATCGCGGCAGATCGCCGAAAACATTTCGCGCACCATCCTGGGGCGCACCGTCGGAGGTGGGGCCGATTGATCTTCGCATCCTACATTACGCCAGCCTTGTTGTTTCTCGCCGAAAACGCCGAACAGCTCCCGTGGTGGAGACAGCCGTGGTGGCGACCGATTAACCTGCTCATCTTTCTCATCTTCCTGATTTATTTGCTGGTGAAGAAGCTGCGCGTCGGCCAGGTCTTTGACAACCGCGCGGCGACCATCGTGAAAGAGCTGGAGCAGGCGCGGCGCGATAAGGAAGAGGCACAGCGCCGGCTGGCCGAAGTCGAAGCGCGCTTCGCGCGCCTGGACGAAGAGGTCGCCGGGATTCGCGCCGAAGCTGAACGCGAAGCCGCCCGCGAAGCCGAGCGCATTCGCCAGTCGGCAACCGCCGACGCGGAAAAGGTACGTTTGACCGCGCAACGCGAGATTGATGGCGCGATGAAAGCGGCGCGCACTGAGCTGCGCGCCTTTGTCGCCGAGCAATCCGTGGCGCTGGCCGAAACCATGATCCGCCGCGATATCCGCCCCGAAGATAACCAGCGATTGCTCAACCGTTATATGGATGAGCTGAGCGAGGTCGGAAGATGAGCGCCACCACCGTCGCCCGCCGCTATGCCGAAGCGATGGCCGATGTCGCCATCGCGCGCAATCAGGTTGATCAGATCGATGGCGAGCTGCGCACCTTTGCCGAGATGTTGCGCCAGAGCCGCGAGCTTGCGCATGTCTTCGCCAGTCCCGTGCAGTCGCATCAGGACAAAGGCAAAGTGCTTGAAGCCATCATCGCGCGAACCCGGCCCGGCGTCTTTACGGCGAACCTGCTGCGCACAATGCTGACCCACTACCGGCTGCCGCTGGTTGCGGAAGTCTATGAACAGTATCGCCGCATCATCAACGAGCGGCGCGGCGTCATGGTCGCCGAGGTGACGACGGCGCAACCGCTCGCCGCCACAGAGCAAGCGCAGCTCGGCCAGCGGCTTGAGGCCATCACCGGCAAGCGCATCGAGTTTCAATTCAAGACCGACGCGACGTTGATCGGCGGCGTCGTGACGCGCATCGGCTCGGTGGTCTACGACGGCTCGGTGCGCACACAGTTGCAAGGAATCGAGCGGAGACTGAAATCAGGTGTCGGGTGATGGAGGTGGGGTGTCGGGTGACAGGCACTAAGGATCGGAAGCATCTGGCTCATTCTTAGTCCTCGATCACCCAACGCCTAACACCCATCACCCGAATTGGAGATCATAAATGGAACCCATCAGGGCAGATGAAATCAGCAAGATCATACGTCAACAGATCGAAGGCTATGACGCCAACGTCGAAGTCACCGAAGTCGGCACAGTGATTCAGGCCGGCGACGGCATCGCCGAGATCTACGGCCTGGAGCGCGTCATGGCGGGCGAGCTGCTCGACCTGCCGCACGAGGTTGCCGGCATCGCGCTCAACCTCGAAGAAGACAAGGTCGGCGCCATCCTCTTCGGCAATTACGAGAAGATCAAAGAGGGCGACGAAGTGCGGCGCACCAAGCGCATCATGTCTGTGCCGGTCGGCGAAGAGGTGATCGGTCGCGTCGTTGACCCGCTGGGCCGCCCGCTTGACGGGCGCGGCCCGATTGAAAGCAGCCAGTTCAACCCGCTCGAAAAGATCGCTCCCGGCGTCATGGATCGCCAGCCGGTGCGCGAGCCGATGTTGACCGGATTGAAAGCCATTGACGCGATGGTGCCAATCGGGCGCGGCCAGCGCGAGCTGCTGATTGGCGACCGCCAGACCGGCAAGACCGCCGTCGCCATTGATACCATCCTCAATTCCAAGGGCCGCGACCTGATCTGCATCTACGTCGCCATCGGCCAGAAAGAATCGACCGTCGCGCAGGTCAAAAAGACGCTCGAAGATAACGACGCCATGAGCTACACCGTCATCGTTGATGCGTCGGCTTCGAGCCCCGCGGCGATGCAGTACATCGCGCCCTATGCGGGGACGGCGATGGGCGAATACTTCCGCGACAGCGGCAGGCATGTGCTATGCATTTATGACGACCTGTCGAAGCACGCCTGGGCCTATCGCGCCATCTCGCTGTTACTGCGCCGCCCGCCCGGACGCGAGGCTTATCCGGGGGACGTCTTCTACCTGCACTCCCGCTTGCTGGAACGTTCGGCGAAGCTCTCGGATGCGCTCGGCGGCGGCAGCCTGACGGCGCTGCCGGTGATTGAAACGCAGGCCGGCGACATCTCGGCCTACATTCCGACCAACGTGATTTCGATCACCGACGGGCAGATTTTCTTAGAAGCCGACCTCTTCCACTCCGGCGTGCGCCCGGCGATCAACGTCGGCAACTCGGTGAGCCGCGTCGGCGGCTCGGCGCAAACCAAGGCGATGAAGCAGGTGGCGGGCACCTTGCGCCTTGACCTGGCGCAGTACCGCGACCTGGCGGCGTTCGCGCAGTTCGGCTCTGACCTCGACAAGGCGACGCAGCAACAGCTCAACCGCGGCGGCAAGCTGACCGAGCTGCTCAAGCAGCCGCAGTATTCGCCGATGCCCGTCGAGCAACAGGTGGTGGTGATCTGGGCCGGCACCAAAGGCCATCTGGACGACATTTCGCTCGATCAGGTGAAGAAGTTCGAGTCGGGGCTGCTCTCCTTTATCGAGAACGCCCACAGCGGCCTGCTCGAAAAACTGCGCGAGCGCAAGAAGATTGACGACGAGATCGAAGGCGAGATGCGCGCCGCCGTCACCGAGTTCAAAGATCGATTCACGGCGGAAGCGCAAACGGCTTCGGCTTAATTTGAGAAGTCAGGAGTCAGAATTCAGAAGACAGAATGGAAGAGGAAGTCAGCACTTCGCGCTTCCGCTTTTATTCTGACTCCTGACTCCTGACTCCTGACTTCTGACTCCTGACTCCTGATTTACTATGGCAAACCTTCAAGACCTGCGACGACGAGTACGCTCTGTCCGCAACATGCAGAAGATCACGCGCGCGATGAAGCTGGTGGCGGCGGCCCGCCTGCGCCGCGCCCAGGAGCGCGTCGTCGCCGCCCGACCTTATGCCAACACGATGATGCGCGTACTGGGCCGACTGGCGGCGAGCGCCGGCGAGTATCGTCATCCGCTGCTCGACCCGCGTGGCGACGAGCATTACGTTGCCGTGCTGGTGACCGCAGACCGCGGCCTGTGCGGCGGGTTTAACACCAATCTCAACAAAGCGGCACAGCAGTTCCTGCGCAACAACGCCGACAAGCGCGTCGAGCTGGTTCCGGTCGGGCGCAAAGGGCGCGACTTCTTTCGCCGTCGCCCCGTAGACAAGCTGCGCGAATACATCAATGTCACGGCGCGCACCACCGTCCAGCACTCGGACGCCGCCGAAATCGCTCGCGATCTGATGGAGATGTACACCGCCGAAGACTCGACGATTGACAAAGTCTTTCTGATCTACACCGAGTTCATTTCATTGATGACGCAGCGCGTTACGGTCAAGCAATTGCTGCCGATTCCCGCTGACAGCTTTGACGCCGCCGCGACCGGGTCGGCGGCTTCGCGGGCTGATGCCCGCGAGCCGGAGCAAGGTGGCCTGGATTACATTTACGAGCAGCCGCCGGCGCAGATCTTCGGCAGCCTGCTGCCGCGCTACGTCGAGACGCAGCTCTTCTACGCGCTGTTGGAATCGGTCGCCAGCGAGCAGGGGGCGCGCATGACGGCGATGGATTCGGCGTCAAAGAACGCCGGCGAAGTCATCGACACACTGACGCTGAACATGAACCGTGTGCGGCAGGCGTCAATCACCCGCGAGATCATCGAAGTCGTTTCCGGCGCGCAGGCCCTGAGCGGCTAACGCCGCTCAAGGCAAAAGTAAAAAGTAAAAAGGCAAAAGTTAAGATAGGGAAGTGAATAGATAGAATCGCCTATCTTTTGATCCGACTCCTTACTTTTGCCTTTTTACTTTTTACTTTTTACTTTTACCGTATGGCTGAAAATCTCGACAGCGCCCAGTCGCCGCTGGCGATCAGGATTATGAAGTACTGGCTGCCGGTGTTGTTGATGATCGGCGCGATGTACTACGCCTCGACCGACGTGTTCTCAGGCGAGAACACCCGCAACGTCATCGAGCGAATTGTTCTCTGGCTCAAGCCGCACACCAAAGAGCACACCCTTCAGCAGATCAATTACATTGCGCGCAAACTGGCGCACTTTACTGAATACGCCTTGCTGGCGGGGCTGCTGTTCCGCGCTTTCCGCGCCGATTCGGCAGCGCGCTGGCGCTGGCGCTGGGCGACCTACTCATTCAACATCGCTTTTGTCTGGGCGCTGCTCGACGAGTTTCATCAAACCTTCACGCACTCGCGCGGCGGCTCGATTTACGATTCGCTGCTCGACGCGTCGGGAGCGCTGTTTATGCTTACCGTTATCGCGTTGGTGCATTCGCGGAAGAATTCAGGAGTCAGAAGTCAGGAGTCAGAATAAAGACGGAAGCGTGACAAGCGTACTTGCTGCCGCTGACTTCCTTGCTCATTCTGGCTTCTGACTCCTGACTTCTTCCTCCTCATTCCGTCCGAACGACGCCGATCTTTTCAAGCAGCCGCAGATAATCCGCTACTTCTTCGACAGGCAGAGGGCCATAAGCCGCGGCCAGGTAGTCGCGGATCGCCTGCACGTTGCGCTTGCCGTCCACCAGATTGAGAATTTCGTAAAGCAGGATTTCGCCATTGGGCCGCGCGGCGATGCGCTCCATCGCCTGCGTGTCGCCCGCGGCGCGCTCTGTCACATAGTCATAATAATAAATGCTCATCGGCCCGGTGACTCGTCTTGCCGGCACGCGCTGAAAGTCTACCGAACGCGGGCGCGACGCTTCTTTCGCATTGCGCGGCTTCTCTTTGGATGGCTCTTTGGCTTCGAGCGTAAAGATGACGCGGTTGCCTTTGCGCTGCTCGCTGAGCTTGCCGGTCAGCACCAGCCACGCGCCGCTCAATTGATCCACGAGCGTTTCGACTTTGGCTTCAAGGGCGCGGTCGTTGGGCGCAAGCTGAAGCACCGAAGCAATCGCCTCGGCGTCGCTTTCGACCGAACGGGCGATCAGGTTGCGCGCTTCGTCGGCGGCATCCGCCGCGCCGGCGGCTTCGATGGCGGCGGCACGGGCTTTGACCTTTGGCGCGCTGGCCAGCGCCCGCGCAAAGACTTCGTCGGCCAGCCGCATGGCTTCGCGCCCGCCGGCGCGCGCCAGGAAATAGCCCGACGCCGCGGCGATAAAGACCGAGCGTTTCATCTTCGTCGCATCAATATTCGACGGCAGGTCGTTGTTGGTGTGGATGAAGACATCGGGCCAGTCGCGCAGATAGATCGTCGGAATGCGGAACGAGCCTTCCTCATAAACGTCGTGATCCGAGCCCATCTCGAACGCCGTGGTGTCGGCGACGAAGCTGTCTTTCGCGCCTTCCGCGGCGACCAGCGCGTCCTCGAAACCGGCCCCCGAAGCCGCTTTCAGGGCTCCGTTGATGGCATACTCGGCGAACACATCGCCGACGGCATTAATCGCGCTCGGCAGCGAAGCCGGCGTATGCGTGACGTGCAGAACGGATTTGGTGATGGCGTAATTGCCGCCGACCATATCGCAATGTACGGCGGCTTTCATGCGCCGGACGACTTCGGGGTGCTCGGCGAAGTAAGCGAGCGTGCCGTTGATCTCCGGCGGCCAGATGAAGCGGATGGTGCGGCGCGGACGTTCAATCTCGCCGCGCTGGATCAAGCTGTTGATTGCCCGCGCGGCTTCGAGAATCGCCGCCGCGCCCGACGCGTTATCGTTGGCTCCGGGTTTCTGGTGGCAGAGGTGGCATGAGAAGACAATCTCTTCGCCGGCCATGTCGCTGCCGAGAATGACCGCGCTGACCACGTCGTAGGCGCTCGGCTTGATCTCGGCTTTGACGACGGCGCGCAAGGTGATCTGCTCGCCGCGCGCCAGCCGCTGCTGATAATCGCGGGCGCGGCGCAGCGAAATCATGAAGGCGAATTTATTATCCGGGTTGTAAGGCGACAGGTGTCCCCAGCGCACGTTGTCTACATAATCACCCGACCACGCGGTGACCTGGTTTTGCTGGTAACTGAGAACGCCCGCCGCGCCGCGCTCGTCACAGGCCAGCTTATGCACTGTGGCGACGTTGCCGCCCGCAAGCACGATGTGCCCTTTGACCTCTTTGCCGTCGTAATCTTTCGCCGTTGTGCCAGGGCCGACGTCAACGAGCGCCGCCGTCACGTCGGCGCTCTGCGAATAATCGGCGAGCGCGACATGCATCTCGGCATAGTCGGCCACTTTGGCGCGGCGCGGCCCGGTCTCCCAGAGCGTCGCGGATGCGGCCTCCCAGCCCGGCGTTGATTTCAGCGTATAGTAAGTCTTCTTGCCGTCGGCGGTGAAGTGTTCGATCTGTACCTGCTCAAGACCGTACTGTTTGGCCCTGGCGGCGATGTATTCGGCGGCGTGCGCGTAACCGGATGACGCCTGCACGCGATGGCTGCGGGCCAGCTCGGCAACCGTGTCTTTGGCAATCAGGCCATTGATCTCGGCGGCGAGCGCCGAGACTTCTTTGTCCGCAAGCAGCGACGTTTTTGTGAAGCCATCGCCGCGCGCTTGCGCCATTGCGATGCGGACGGGCGTTGTCTGATTGAACAGCAAGAGAAGGCCAAGCAGCGGAGCGAGTCTTTTCATTACAAGCGCCTCACAAGTCATCCCAGAGATACTTCGCCGAGAGTCTCGGCCAGAGAATAGAAGTTTATAGAGACTGGGCCGAAGAAAATGCAAGCCGTTAACGCAGACCAGCCGTGACTCATCATCGAGTCACGGCTGGTCTGCGTTAATCACGCGTGTCGGAATCCCTGTGCCGCTTCACTTCTTGGCGCCGCGCAGGCTGGCCGTCGCCTGGGCCAGGGCCATGGCCACGGCGTAAGCGTAACCACAAAAGTAGATCAGCAGGAACGGGATGGTGCCGAACGTCTGGCTGTCAATCGCGTACCAGATCGTAAACAGGAAGTAAGCCGCAAACAAAAACTCCAGCCACGGGAAGTTGAGCTTGCGCGGCACGTAGTGCTTCTTCACCCATGTCTTGTCGGTGGTCTGCTCGACCTTGTATTTCGGCGTGCGGACGAACGGCGTCTTGACGCCGATGAGCGCTTCCAGCACCGCCCGCGCATTCGAGAAGGTCAGCGCGATGCCCATGCTCATGACGAAGGGGATGTATTTGATCGATTGCTTCCAGGTCTTCGGGTGCAGGTGCCACTGCGTCACCAGGTAGTAGACGATCACCGAGACGGTCGAAAACGTCAGGATCGGCACGTCCAGCAGGAAGAGGTGAAACAATCCCTGGTTGTAGCGCACGATCAGGATGGGCAGGTTGATCAGCGCCAGCACAATGACCAGCGGCGCCGCCAGATTGCCGGTCAGCCGGAAGAACTGTTCGAGCTTGGCGCGCAGCGGCAATCGCGGGTCGCTCCACATGCGGCGCAGCAATTTCATGCCGACCTGGATGACGCCCTTCGCCCAGCGCTTCTGCTGCGACTTGAAGGCGTTGATCTCTACCGGCAGCTCGGCGGGCACGTCGTCATCCATCAGGTAAACAAAGTGCCAGCCCATCAACTGCGCGCGGTACGACAGGTCTGTGTCTTCGGCCAAGGTGTCGTGCTGCCAGCCGCCCGACCATTCGATGGCTTCGCGCCGCCACATGCCGGCGGTGCCGTTGAAATTGAAGAAGCCGCCGGCGCGGTTGCGTGCCGTCTGCTCGATGACGAAGTGGCCGTCGAGCATGATGCCCTGTACCTTGGTGAGCAGCGAATAATCGGCGTTGATGTGGCTCCAGCGCATCTGCACCATGCCGATGCGCTCGTCGGTGAAGTAATCGACAATCCGCCGGACGCAATCGGCTCGCGGCACGAAGTCGGCGTCAAAGATCAAAATCAACTCGCCCGAAGATTTCTTCAGCCCGGCTTCGAGCGCCCCGGCCTTGAACCCTGTGCGGTCGGCGCGGTGGTGGTGGCTGATGTCGAAGCCCTGCTCGAAATACGTCTTCACCGCCTGCGAAGCGATCTCGACCGTGTCGTCGGTCGAATCGTCGAGCACCTGAATCTCCAGCAACTCGCGCGGGTAATCAAGCTTGGTGACGGCGTCGATCAAGCGCTCGGCGACGTACATCTCGTTGAACAGCGGCAACTGCACGGTGATGCGCGGCAAGCGGTTGGGCGCAAAGCGCGCTTTCGGCTTTGGCGTGTGCCGGCGGTAGCGCAGGAAGACGTAGACTAGCCGATAACGATAGACGCCGTAAACCGACAGCAGGCCGAGGATGCCGAAGTAGACCCACATTAAATAAATGTCGAGCCAGTCGTTGACGTTCAGGTAGCTGATGTTGCCCGCCGGGTAGCGCCCGCCGTTGAGGTTGCTCGACGCGTTGAATTTATCAATCGCCTGGTTGCCGGTCGGCTGCACCGGCAGCGCCAGCAATTCGACTTCAGCGGTCTGGCCGGCGGCGACTTGCGAATGGCCGACGATCTCTTGAATGTTCGGGCACTCGGAGCGCAGCGCGTAACTGCCCGCCTCAAGATGGTCGAATTGGAAAAAGCCTTTGTCGTCGGTGCGGGTCTCGAACTGTTGGCCGGTGTGGTTATTGCGCGCGGTGACCGTCAGGTCATGCATCAGGTAGCCGCGCACCTCTGTGATGCGCCCGTGAATCGCGCCGTCACCGGCGGCAACGCCCGTGGCCGCAAGCATGGCCAAACAGGCAGCAAGCTGAATCGATAATAAGACCTTCTTCATGTAATCACCTGAGCCGGGACTTAAGATGCCGCGCGGCGGTTTTAAGTTCGCAAAGCTAAGCGCAAAGTATAGGGACGCGCGCGGCGTATTTCAAGATGGCGCCGGCCCCTGACCGCCGGCCCCCGCCTTGCGCTTTTCGAACAGGGCGACGCCGATCAGGCCGCCGAGCGCCGCCATGCCGGTCGTGATCAGCGTGAAGATTAAACCGATGAGCAGCATTGCAAGCACGCGGTTGCCTTGCGCGAAGGCGATCAATTGATGCAGCGTTTCTTGCGCCTGCGGGTCGCGGCGCTGCTCGGCCTGCTGTTGCAGGTTGGCGACCAGTTCGGGCCAGTGGCGCAGGACGAACGGCAGGTTGACAAGCAGAATGATCAGCGAGCCGACGAGGCCGGCAAATAAGCCCGCAAGCGCGCCGCCGCCGCTGCGCACTCGCCGCCTGGGCGAGCGCTTGACGAGCAGATAAGCCGCCACGCCGCCGCCGACTATCGCCCACGAGCAGCAGGCCACATTGGCCAGCGACACATAAGGGATCGAAGAGAAGGCTCCCAGCACCGCCCCACCCGCCAGCGCCGGCAGCAGCTTGCTCGATCTGCGAGGCAAAGTGATCTCCGAAGGTTTACTTTGTCCTTAGTCCCTGGTGACTAGAATCGCACGACGGTGTCCGGGCCGCCTTCGATGTGAACGGTATCGATGAAGCGCACGCGCTTGGTGCGTTCGGTCGCCATGATGATCGAAGAGGTGCGCATGCCTGTGCCGAATAAGCGCACGCCGCGCAGGATCGTCCCGTCGGTGACGCCGGTGGCGGCAAAGATGATCTTCTGCCCCGGCGCCAGGTCGTCCGTGTCATAGATGCGCAAAGGGTCTTTAATGCCCATCTCCTGCATGCGCTCGACGATGCCTTCGGGAATCTTGCTGCGGTCTTCGGACTGTTCAAGCTGGTCTTTCAAAGCGAAGCGCGCCAGTATCTGGCCGTTCAAACATTTCATGGCCGCCGCGGTCAGCACGCCTTCGGGCGCGCCGCCGATGCCCATGACCGCATGCACGCCTGAGCCGGCGACCGCCGCCGAGATGCCCGCCGATAAATCGCCGTCGGTGATCAGCCGGATGCGCGCCCCGGCCTCGCGGATGTCGGCAATCAGCTTGCGGTGGCGCGGGCGGTCTAAGACGATGACCACCAGGTCTTCGATGTCGCGGTTCAGCCGCCGGGCGATGGCTTGCAAGTTGTCTCTGACCGGCGCGTCCAGATCAACCGCGCCCTTTGATGATGGGCCGACGATCAGCTTCTGCATGTAAACGTCGGGCGCGTGCAGCAAGCCGCCCCGTTCGGCGCAGGCCATCACCGAAATCGCGTTGGCCGCCCCGGTCGCGCAGAGGTTCGTGCCTTCCAGCGGGTCAACGGCGATGTCGACTTCGGGATAGCGCTCGCCATCGGTCGCTTCAGACTTATGGCCGGCGCCGACCTTTTCGCCGATGTAGAGCATGGGCGCTTCGTCGCGCTCGCCTTCGCCGATGACGATCTCGCCGCGCATCGGCACGGTGTCCATGATCTTGCGCATGGCTTCGACGGCGACGTGGTCAGAGTACTTGCGCTCGCCCTGTCCCATGGTCTGCGCCGAAGCAATCGCCGCCGCCTCGACGACGCGCAGGAACTCAAGCCCCAGCTCGTGCTCCATCTTTCTTTCCATTGCATCCTCCTGGTCTGAATGTCCGAACCGGCCTCCGTCGGTTCCGGCCTTGCTCGCTTAAAGGACTCTGATAATGATTCATCCCCCGGCTTTTTTCAAGCATTCGCCGGCAGCCCGCGGCATTGCGCAATTCCGAAAAATTTGCATAATTTGAAGCCGTTGCCCCGGCCTTCTCGGTGAAGGAGCAACCAGCAACACGACGGCTCAATCAACGGCACCAGGTTACGTCATTAAAGCCAACGCTCATGAACATGGCGCGTTCGCACGCGCAGGAGTCTCTTCATGCGAAAGCATTTCAGTGGCGCGCTCGTCGGCCTCGGACTGGCGGTAGCCGGTCTCTGGCTGGTCGCGGCCTCGGCACACGTTGCCGCCTCGCGGCACGCAGTCATCCTGACCTCGGCAACGCCGCGCGCCGTCGCTATGGCTCCGCGCCCGGCGCAACAATCGCCGCAAGTCGTGTCGCTGGTCATCAACGAATATCTGGCCGACCCGCCGGGCAGCGCCGCCACAGACTTGGTCGGCGACGCCAACGGCGATGGCACGCGCGACGCCACGCAGGACGAGTTTGTCGAGCTGGTCAACAGCGGCGCGACGCCGCTCAACATCGGCGGCTTTACGATCAGCGACGCGACGCAGGTGCGCTACACGATACCGGCAAACAAGATCATCCCGGCGGGCGAAGCGGCGGTGATCTTCGGCGGCGGCACGCCGACAGGGGCTTTCGGAAATGCCGGAGCCAACAACCTGGTCTTTGCCGTCGGCGGCAGCGGCCTGTCGCTCAACAACGGCGGCGACACGATCACCGTCAAAGACACCACGGCGACGACCGTCGCCACCGTGACCTTCGGAGCCACCGAAGGCGGCGCCGACCAATCCTACACGCGCAGCCCCGACATCACCGGGCCGTTTGTCTCGCACACCAGCGCCGCGGGCGCGGGCCATCTCTTCTCGCCCGGCACGCGCACCAACGGCAGCGCCTTCACCACAACCGACCCGATCATTAGCTCGATCTCGCCGAATGTCCTGGTGAGCGGCGGCGGCAACACCGACATCGTCGTCACCGGCAATAACTTCGTAGCGACCTCCAAGGTGCGCGTAGACGGCACACAGATCACGACGACATTTACCAGCGCCATGGAACTCGGCGCCGTCGTGCCGCCCTCGGTGACAGGCGTGCCGGGTAATCATTTCGTCACGGTCGAAAATCCCGGCCCGGTCGTCTCGAACTCGGTGACGCTGACGGTGCTGGGCGCGGTCGGCATCAATGAGTATCTAGCCAATGGCTCTGCCGGCGACGCCAATGGCGACGGCACAATCAGTGCGACACAAGATGAATTCATCGAAGTCGTCAATCGTACGGATGCGCCAATTGATATTGGCGGCTATGCGCTTCGTGATGCGACATCGGTGCGCTTTACCTTCCCGCCGGGAACGATTCTGCCGGCCAATGAAGCGGCGGTGGTTTTTGGCGGCGGCACGCCGACCGGCGAGTTCGGCAATGCGCGGGTCAACGGCCTGGTCTTTACCGCTACGTTATCGCTCAACAATGACATGGACACGATCTCATTGCTCGGCGCTGGCAGTCAGATTCTCGAATCGATCACCTATGGCTCAACCGAAGGCGGCGCGTCTCAATCAATCAACCGTAACCCTGAGGTGTTCGGCTCCGGCTTCGCCGCGCACACGACGATGCCGGGCAACGGCGGGCGCATCTTCTCGCCGGGCACGCTGGTCAACGGCTCGCCGTTTACGACCGGGCCGCGTCTGACCGATCTGATGCCGAACAATGCGCCGCGTAACTCGCCGCCGTTCGACATGACGATTCACGGCACGAACTTCGAGTCAACCGCTAAAGCCTACATTGATGGCAATCAGGTGACGACGACTTTCATGAGCGGCGGCGAGTTGAAGGCGCAGGTGCCCGCAAGCGTCACGGCGGTTGCCGGCAACCATAACGTCCAGGTGATTCACGAAGGCGGCAATCGCTCGAACGTGCTGGTGCTGATGATTACGCTGACCGACCCGGTTATCGATTCGATCTCGCCGACCGCCGCGCTTGTCGGCAGCGGCGAAGTCTCGATCACCGTGACCGGCCACAACTTTCAAGCGGCGTCGCAGGTGCGCGCCGATGGCAATGCCATCACCACCATGTTTACAGATGCCATGCACCTGGAAGCCACCGTGCCGGCCTCGATCACCAACATCGCCGGCATGCATTCGATTACGGTCGTTAATCCCGGCAATGTGGTTTCGAATATCGCGACCTTCACAGTGTTGGGCGCGGTCGGCATCAACGAATTCCTGGCCGACCCGCCCGACGGACTTTCCGGCGATGCCAACGGCGACGGCATTCGCGACTCGTCTGACGACGAGTTCATCGAGGTGGTTAACCGCACAGAGCAGCCCATCAACGTCGGCGGGTACGCGCTGCGCGACAGCGATGCGGTGCGCTTCACCTTCCCGGCGGGAACGATCATCCCCGCTGGCGAAGCCGCAGTGGTGTTCGGCGGCGGCACGCCGACGGGTGATTTCGGCAACGCTCGCCTCAACGGTTTGGTCTTCAGAGCCGGCGGCGGGTTGTCGCTCAACAACGGCGGCGATACCATCTCGCTGCTCGGCCCCGGCAGCCAGGTTATTGAATCGATCACCTTCACATCAGTCGAAGGCAACGCCGATCAATCGCTCAATCGCAACCCTGAGATATTCGGCACCGCGTTCGCGACGCACTCGTCGGTCGCGGGCAGCGGCGGGCGCGTCTTCTCGCCGGGCACACTGGTCAACGGCTCGCCCTTCACGCAGGGGCCGCGCCTGACCAGCCTGATGCCCAACAGCGTGCCGCTCAATACACCGGCCTTCGACATGGCGGTTCACGGCAGCAACTTCGAGTCAACCGCCAAAGTCTACATCGATGGCAGCGCGGTGATGACGACGCCCATCAGCTCGGGAGAGCTGAAGGCGCACGTGCCGACGAGCGTCACGTCGGTCGGCGGCGGTCATAATGTCCAGGTGTTGCACGAAGGCGGCAACCGCTCGAACGTGCTGATCCTGACGGTCGTCGCGACCAACCCGATGATTACTTCGATCTCGCCCAACATGGCCATTGCCGGCACCGGCGATGTCGCTCTCACGGTCACCGGCCACGACTTTCAAGCGACATCGAAAGTGCGCGTAGACGACACCGTGGTCAGCACGACATTCGTGAGCGGCACAGAGCTTGACGCGGTCATTCCGGCTTCGATCATCAATGTGCCGGGGGCGCACTCGATCACTGTGCAGAATCCCGATCTGGTCGTCTCGAATTCGGTGACCTTCACGGTGTTGAGCGCGGTCGGCATCAACGAATACCTCGCCGACCCGCCGGGCAGCGCCGCCACAGACTTAAACGGCGACGCGAATGGCGACGGCGTGCGTAGCTCGTCAGACGATGAATTCGTCGAACTGGTCAACCGCACAAGCGACCCGATCAACATCGGCGGCTACATCATTCGAGATGCCGACGCGGTGCGCTTCACGTTCCCCGCGGGGACGATCATTCCTGGCGGCGAAGCGGCGGTGGTCTTTGGCGGCGGCCACCCGGTGGGCGCTTTCGGCAACGCTCGCGCCAACGGCCTGGTCTTTACCGCGAGCGGCGGGCTGTCGCTCAACAATGGCGGCGATACGATCTCGCTGCTCGCCGGAGCTAATCAGGTGATTGAATCGATCACCTTCGGCTCGACCGAAGGCGGCGCCAATCAATCGCTCAATCGTAAGCCGGAATACACCGGCGGCTTCGTTACGCATTCGAGCATCGCAGGGAGCGGCGGGCGCTTGTTCTCGCCGGGCGCGCAGGTGAACGGCGACCCCTTCACCGCGGCGCCGCACATCACCGGCATCGAGCCCGACAGCGCGCCGCTCAATGCGCCGTCGTTCGATCTGACCATTCACGGCACAGACTTTGACATGACTTCGCGAGCCACTATTGATGGCAACATCGTCAGCACCACCTTGGTCAGTCCCGGCGAGCTGACGGCGCGCGTGCCGTCAATCGTCACGGCGGTTGCCGGCGGCCACAATGTTCAGGTGCGCTACGAAAGCGGCAACCGCTCGAACATCGCTGTACTGACGATCATCCCGCCGCCGCCGGCTCTCTCGGAAGTGCTGCCGCGGGTCATTCAGCAAGGCTCGGCCAACTTCGTCATCTTCGTTCGCGGCGAAAACTTCGAGCCGGCCTCGCAAGTGTTTGTCGAAGGCACAGGCGTAGCAACCACCTTCAACAACTCGCGCGAGCTGCGGGCGACCGTGCCCGCAAGCTTCGCGGCCAATCTGGGAACGCGCTCCGTGAGGGTGCGCAATGGCGACGGCAAAGAATCGAACGCCCTGAGCTTTGAAGTCGTCGCCGCAGACACGCGCCTTACCAGTCTGACGCCGAACGAAGTAACCGCCGGCAGCCCCGCTTTCATCCTCACAGTGACCGGCGCGGGCTTTAAGACAGGCGCCACCGTGCTGTTTGATGACGCGCCGCTCATGACGACCCTGGTATCGGCCACACAGGCGCGCGGCGAAGTGCCGGCGGCATCCGTTGCCGCGCCGGGACTCCACACCGTTCAGGAGCGTAACGGCGATGGCGGCGCTTCGAATCAACTGGTCTTCGTCGTGCTGCCGATTGCGCCCGCGGCGCAGGCGGTTGATCCCGCCTTCGTTATCGAAGGCGCGGGCGACGTGACGGTTTCAATCACCGGCGAACGGTTTGCGCCCGGTGCGTTCGCCCGCCTCGTGGTCAACAATCAACTGACCCAGCTCGACACCGCGTATGTGAGCAATCAGCGGCTGACCGCCGTGGTGCCGGCGCAGTTCACACAGAGTGCCGGGGCGCTGACCATTCAGGTGGTGAACCCTGACTTCGGCGTGTCGAACGCGGTGACGCTGCGTGTCTTCATCCGCGACCCGCTGGTCATTAACGAATACCTGGCCGACCCGCCGGGCAGCGCCGCTACCGACTTGATCGGCGATGCCAATGGCGATGGCTCGCGCAGCTCGTCGCAGGATGAGTTCGTCGAGATCATCAACCGCACCTCGGAGCCTGTAGACATTTCGGGATTCAAGCTCTCGGACGCAGACGCTGTGCGCCATGTCTTCGCGCCGGGAACCATCGTGCCGCCGTTTGAAGTCGTGGTGGTCTTCGGCGGCGGCAGGCCCAAAGGCAGCTTTGGCAACGCCGCCGAAGAGCATCTGGTCTTCACGGCGTCGAGCGGTGGGCTGTCGCTCAACAATGGCGGCGACACGATCACGCTGGCCGACGCGCAGGGCCGCGTCATTCAGCAGATCAAATTCGGCTCGGCTGAAGGCGGCGCGGGCCAATCGATTAACCGTGACCCCGATGGCAATGGCGCGACCTTCGCGTTGCACACGCAGGTGGCGCATGACACCAGCCATCTCTTCTCGCCGGGCACGCGGGCGACCGGCGAAGCCTTCGCGGTCAAGCCCAGCGTGCAGACGCTGACACCGGCGCGCGTGCATGTCGGCGCGGCGGTGACGCTCGTCGTGGCGGGCAGCAACTTCGCGCCGGGCGCGACCGTGCTGCTCGGCTCGACGCCGCTTGCGACCACGTTTATCTCCGACAGCCGACTCGAAGCGCAGGTGAGCGCAGCCCAGCTCGCCGAAGCCGGGCCGTTAGAGATTCGCGTGCGCAACCCGAAAGGCGAGACTTCGGCGGTCGCCACCTTGCAGGTCTTTGACGACCCGCCGCAACTGACGGGCCTCTCTCCGAACAAGACCGGCACCGGCGCAGAGAACCTGGAGCTGACGCTCACAGGCGAACGCTTGCAGCGCGGCGCCGTGCTGCTGCTCGGCAGCCAGATGGTTGAAAGCGAATTCGTGTCGAAGACGACGCTCAAGGCGATCTTGCCCGCCAGCCTCTTCACCAAGGTGGGAACGCTCAGCGTTCAAGTGAAGAACGTGGATGGCAATCTCTCGAACACGCTGACGATTGCGGTAGACTACGGGCCGCTGATCACGCGGCAATCGCTCAAGCGCGTCAGCGCCGGCAGCGGCATCGTCGAGCTGACCGTAGGCGGCGTCGCCTTCAATTCCACCGTCACGCTGCTGGTCAATGATGTCGCGGTGCCGACTACGTTTGTTAGCGACACCTCGTTCACGGCGCGCATACCGGCGGCGCTGACGGCGCAGCCCGGCAAGCTGACCCTGCAAGCGCGCCACGCCGACGGCGGCAGGTCGAACCGCGCCACCTTGCGCGTCGTCGAGTAACGCCGCCGAGGCGAGCAACGCTAGCGAGGAACTATGCGCCGAAAAGGTTGGCGACGGAGCTTACTCTGGCTTGCCGCGCTGCTGTTTGCGGGGCTGCTGCTGCTGGCTTATACGTTCGTGCCGCGGCGGATTGACGTGGCGGCTTACCAGGCCGGCGCCACAGATTTTCACCCGGCGGGCGTGAATCCCGCGGACTTGCCTGACGTGCAACTGTCGCTCATCAAGTGCGGCAAGATGATCAGCCGACAATCGTTCGTCTACCGCGGCGGCAGTTGGAAGCAGACGTATGAAAGCGGCATGGCGGCGGCGCTCATCCGTCACCCGCGCGCCACCTTTCTCTTCGACACAGGCTTCGGCACGAACGTCGACGAAGACTTCCAGCACATCCCTTTCTTGATGCGCGAGCTGACGGTTTACGACAAAGAGCAGCCGGCTATCGCGCAGCTCGCGGCAGGCGGCGTCGGCGCCGAACAGATCAACATGATTCTGCTGTCGCACTCGCATTGGGATCACGTCAGCGGCTGGGAAGACTTCCCGGCGGCGGAAGGCTGGATGATGCGCGAAGAGGCCGATTACAGCCGCGCCTTGCCCGACAGCGAATTGATGAAGCGCCTGCTCGACCGCGTCCATCTGCGCGAGCTCGATTTGAATGGCCCGGCTTACGAGAACTTTGACCGCAGCCTCGACCTCTTCGGCGACGCCAGCATCGTGCTGGTGCCTCTGCCGGGCCACACGCCCGGCTCGATGGGCATGTTCGTGAACCTGCGTTCGGGCAAGCGCTTCTTCTTCATCGGCGACCTGACGTGGTGCCGCGAAGGCGTCGAGCTGCCGGCGGAGCGCCCGTGGCTGTCGCGCCGGCTGGTGGACAAAGACCCGGAGCAGGTGCGCCGCAGCCTCGTTCGCGTCCACGAGCTGGCGAAGCGTTATCCCGACCTGATTATCGTCCCGACACACGACCGCCGCGTCCACGAGCAGATCGCCGCCTTTCCCAATGTTGAGCGTTGACCCGGGCGCTCGGCTTCCCTGGCCGTCTTGACTTTAGTCGCGGGCTGAATTTGGAGCGCGCCGACCAGTCGCCGCACCCCACCGTCCGCACTGAATGGATAGCCATTATAATTATATGTATTTCGCAACACCTTTTTCTTGACAGGTTCGGGGCGAAAGAATATGATAGCGCCGATTCAGCAATTCGTAAGATAAATCGCATACGCAATGATTCTGGCGCGGCAGGATGTAAGCAAGTGCTAGCGATCTGGCTCGGCCTGGGGACTGCTCTTCGCTGCCCTGTACGGCGCAAGCGGCGAGCGCCGAGTTGAATGCTACCTTCACTCTGAAGAAGGGGTGACAGCACCCTATGGTGTTGTCTTATCGAGGGCAGCGGTTGAAACGGGGAAAGCCGCTGCCTTCATTTTTGTTGTGGCTCCGATTGCCGCTGCCGGGCGCCGGCTCATCCTTGACATCAACCGACCATTCAATATAATTCCCTCGCCAGCAGGCGCATCGAAAGCCGCCTTGATGATTTGGATGGAGTGATCTCCCGCGCACCTGTGCCAACCACTTAATGATGGCGGCCAACGTGATCGCCGGTCACCTTCAGCCCCAGGGGAATCGCGCTTCGGCGACTATGCGGGTGAGATATTTTCGGCCCCCGTGCCTCAGATCGCGAACCGGACATGGCGCAACGTGTGGCAACGCAGCTCGGAACGGCGCTCGTCGCCTGGCATGAAACGGCTCGCAGTACTCAGAGAAGGAGAATCAACGTATGACAAAGAAGTCGCCGGTTACGACCGCAGCGAAGCGAATGGCCAAAACCACCAACAATCCCAAACCTGACGCCAGCGACCCGAACGAACAGGGTCAACTGGACGGGGGCGCGACGCTCAACCGGCGGCGTTTCCTGGGCGCGGTCGGCGGGGCAACGGCGGCGGCGATGGTCGCCGGCAGTGGCGGTGCCGCGGCGCTTGCCGCTCCCGCTGCCGCCGAACCGCAGGAGGTCTCGGCGCAGGGGGCTCTGACGAAGGCGAATCGCTTGAAAGAATCCTACAAGTACCGCCTCAACATGGCGCAGATGGCCAAGGACCGGCCCATGGTGGACGCGCAGAGCAATGGCGATGATGACCGCTACGCCTCAAAGATCGGCAGCTATAGCAAAGGGCTGCCGCACAATCAGCTCGGCGAAGTTGATCTGACGGCCTACGCCACGCTGGTCAAAGCCCGCGAGTCGCAGAACCCGGCGGATTTTGAAGCCATTCATCTTGGGCTCGGACGCAAGCTGACCAGCCCGCAAGCCGGCCTGGCTATGGACCTTGAAGGGCCGGATTCGCACCACATCGCGCTGCCGCCGGCGCCGCGCTTTGACAGCGCCGAAGCAGCCGGCGAAGCCGCAGAGCTGTACTGGATGGCGCTGGCACGCGACGTTCACTTCAGCGATTACGCCACCGACCCGCTGATCTCTCGCGCCGCTCAAGACCTGTCGCGAATGTCGGATTTTCGCGGCCCGAAAGCCGGCGGTCAGGTAACGCCCGCGACGATCTTCCGCGGCCCGACGCCGGGCGACCTTGCAGGCCCCTGGCTGTCGCAGTTCCTGACGCTCGACTTTGCCTTCGGCGCCAACTCGGTTTCGCAAAAGATTCGCACGCTGGCGACGGGCGTGAATTACATGACGAACTTCAGCGACTGGCTCGTGGTGCAGAACGGCGCTGACCCGAGCGGCACCATTCAATTCGACTCGACGCCGCGCTACATCCGCAACCTGCGCGACCTGGCGCAGTGGGTACACGTAGACGCGCTGTACCAGGCATACCTGCATGCCTGCCTGATTATGATGGGGCAGGGAACGCGCCTCGATCCCGGCCTGCCGCTTTACGATTCAAAAGTGCAAGCAGGTTTCGCGCAGTGCGGCGGCCCGCACATTCTCACGCTGGTCACCGAAGTGGCGACGCGGGCTCTGAAAGCGGTCTGGTATCAGAAGTGGTTCGTGCATCACCGGCTGCGCCCCGAAGAATACGGCGGACGCGTTCACAACCGGCGCACGGGCGCGGCGAGCTACCCGCTGCACGCCGACATTTTGAACTCGACGGCGCTCGACGAGGTCTTTAGCCAATACGGGACTTACTTGTTGCCGCAGGCGTTCCCCGAAGGCAGCCCGACGCACTCTTCTTACGGCTCGGGCCATGCGACGGTCGCCGGCGCATGTGTGACGGCGCTCAAGGCGTTCTTTGACGAGACCGACACGGTGAAGAATCCAATGGTGGCAAGCGCCGACGGCTCGGCGCTGGTGCCTTACGAGGGGCCGCCGCTGACCGTGGGCGGCGAGCTGAACAAGGTCGCCACCAACGTCGCCACCGGGCGCAACGGTGCCGGCATTCACTGGCGCAGCGACGCCATCAACTCGCTGAAGCTCGGCGAAGAAGTGACCATCTGCATCCTTCAAGAGCAGAAGGCGTCCTACAACGACAACGTCACGATGACGCTGACGAAGTTTGATGGCACGAAGATCACCATCTGACACGGCGGGTGATTGGCGACTGTTCAAATTGATTTAACCGGCGCGTCACGCTCTGCTAACGCGGTGCGGTTAAGCTCGAAGCACTTCTTTCCGAATCGGTAGACCTGCACGGTCGCGCCCCTGGCGATTCAAGGGCGCGACAGATGGCAGACGCGGCGGCGCAGCACCTCCAACGCTTGCGCCGCCGCGTCACTTTTCCCTTTCCACCTTCTCAGGGAGGATCAATGAGCAAGCCCACAAAAAAAGCCTCATCCGAAGTGACCGACAGCCGCCGGCAATTTCTCAAGCTTAGCACCTGCGCAGGGGCGCTGGCAGTCGCCGGCCCGGCCTTCAACGGCTCGACCACAGCGGCGCACACGGCTTATCCGGCAAAGCCATTCGAGTTTGAAGAAGCCACCGTCAATGATTTGCAGAGCGCCATGCAGTCGGGCAAGCACACGGCGCGAGGGATTGCCGAAAGCTATCTGGCGCGCATTGACGAAATGGACAAGCACGGCGCGGCGGTCAATTCCGTCATCGAGCTGAACCCCGAGGCGCTGGCCATCGCCGATGCGCTCGACCGCGAGCGCAAAGCGAAAGGCGCGCGCGGCCCGCTGCACGGCATCCCCGTGCTGATCAAAGACAACATCGATACAGCGGACAAGATGATGACGACCGCCGGCTCGCTGGCGCTGCTCGGCTCGACGCCGCCGAAAGACGCGTTCATCGTCGAGCGCCTGCGCGCCGCCGGAGCGGTCATATTAGGCAAGACGAACCTGAGCGAGTGGGCCAACTTCCGCTCGACGCATTCGACTTCGGGGTGGAGCGGGCGCGGCGGCCAGACGCGCAACCCTTACGCGCTCGACCGCAACCCGTGCGGCTCAAGCAGCGGCTCGGGCGCGGCGGCATCGGCGAACTTTGCGGCCATTGCGGTCGGCACAGAGACCGACGGCTCGGTTGTCTGTCCGTCTTCGACCTGCGGGCTGGTCGGCATCAAGCCGACGCTCGGACTGGTTAGCCGTTCAGGCATCATCCCCATCGCTCACAGCCAGGACACCGCCGGGCCGATGGCGCGCACTGTAACCGACGCGACGCTGCTGCTCAACGGGCTCGTCGGCATAGACCCGCGCGATGTGGCGACCAGCGACAGTCGCGGTAAAAGCCAGACCGATTATACAAAGTTTCTCGACGCCAATGGCTTGAAAGGGGCGCGCATCGGCGTGGCGCGCAAATCGTTCGGCTTCAACGACCGCGTCGATAAGCTGATGCAGGACGCCATTGACGTGATGAAGCGGGCGGGCGCCGAGATCATCGATCCGGCGGACATCCCGACTCACGGCAAGTTCGATGATTCGGAATTCGAAGTCCTGCTTTATGAATTCAAGGCAGACTTGAATGCTTATCTGGCGACGCTCGGCCCGCAAGCGCCTGTGCATACGATGAAAGAGATCATCGCCTTCAACGAAAAGAACGCCGACAAAGAGATGCCTTACTTCGGCCAGGAGATCATGTTGAAGGCCGAGGCCAAAGGCCCGCTCACCGATCCGGCTTATCGCAAGGCGTTAGAGAAGAACCTGCGCATGTCGCGCAAGGAAGGGATTGACGCGGTGATGGCCAAACACAAGCTCGACGCGCTGATTGCGCCGACCGGCGGGCCGTCGTGGAAGACAGACCTGCTCAACGGCGACCACTTCACCGGCGGCCTCTCGACGGCGCCGGCGGTCGCCGGTTATCCGCATATCACTGTGCCCGCGGGCTACGTCTACGGTTTGCCGGTGGGCATCTCGTTCACCGGCCTCGCCTGGACTGAGCCGACGCTGATCAAGCTGGCTTACGCCTACGAGCAGGCGACCCGGCACCGCCGCGCGCCGAAGTTTTTGCCGAGCGTCGAAACGATCTGAAGCCGCAGGCGATCACACATCAGAAGCCGCGGGCGATATGGGTTTTATCAATCTTCCCGTATCGCCCGCGGCTTCTTTCAGGCGCTTCATTCCACCGGCTTGACGGCGTAAACGCGGACGCTGGCGGCATAGTCGTTGACGTTATAGTGCGACAGCATCTCGGCAAGCCGCTGCAAGCCGAGCGTCTCTTCCGATGACTGCGAAGCGGGCGAGCAACAGCCCGCCGCCGCTACCGGCAGCTCTTTGCTCGCCGTCGGCTCGGGCGCGCAGCAGACGACCTGGCTATCGATCTTCGCATAGACGTTCAGGTCAGAGCCTGTGTCAACGATCTCGACATGTGAAAAGCCGACGTCGAGTAATCCTTGCCGGTACTCATCGATCAGAATCGCCCCGGCGATACAGCC
This sequence comes from Blastocatellia bacterium, assembly GCA_035275065.1. Lineage (NCBI taxonomy): Bacteria > Pseudomonadati > Acidobacteriota > Blastocatellia > Blastocatellia bacterium. The sequence goes on along the minus strand of DATENM010000023.1, from coordinate 4,814 downwards.
GACATAAGCCAGCAAGTCGTTGCCGATCTCCGCAGGCAGCGGCTGTTTCAAAGCGATATCGCTGACCGCCAGGCGACCGCCGGGCTTTACGACGCGGGCGATCTCGCGGAAGACCGCCGGCTTATCGGGCGCCAGGTTGATCACGCAGTTGCTGATGACACAATCCGCCGTGGCCGACGCGAGCGGCAGCCGATCAATCGTTGCCTGATGAAACTCGACGTTTTGATAAGGCTGGCCGTTGGGACCGTTCTCGGCGTTGCGTCGGGCGCGTTCGAGCATCTCTGCGGTCATGTCTACGCCGATGGCGCGACCCGTCGGGCCGACTTTCTGAGCGGCAAGGAAGACGTCGAGGCCGCCGCCGCAGCCGAGGTCAACGACCGTCTCGCCTTCGCGCAAGTGCGCGTAAGCCGTCGGGTTGCCGCACGACAACCCCATGTTGGCCTCGGCGGGAATTGAGGTCAGCTCGTCGGCCGAGTAGCCGAACGCTTCGGCGACCTGACGCACGCCGTCGTGCGCCGTCGAAAGCGTGCTCTCGGCAAATGTGCCATAGCGGGCGCGCACCGCATCCTGAATTTCTTTGGACATTCGAATTCTCCTTTTCAACCTGCGCTTCCAGCAGCCGGGCGGTTTATCATATTCGCCTTGACGAATGTGATGATAGGCTCATCGAACATATCTGTCAAGACGTATTTGTTTGGCTGTGATAAAATCCTGAGGTCATGACAAAAGCGGAAAAGAAGTACCGGGTGGAGACGTTGTTGCGGGCGCTGGCTGACCACACGCGGCTGCGGCTGTTGAACCTGATGGGCGATGCCGAAGTCTGCGTCTGCTACTTCGTCGAAATCTTGCAGACCAACCAGCCGAAGATTTCGCGCCACCTCGCCTACCTGCGCAAAGCCGAGATTGTCGGCGCGCGGCGCGAGGGCAAATGGATGCACTATCGCATCGTCGAGCCGCCGAACGAGCACGCGGCGCGCCTCTTCAAGGAAGTGCGCGCCGCGCTCGCTGAAGACCCCGAGATGCAACGCGACCGGGCGCGGCTTGCCAGCATCTGCTGCGCCGTGCGCCTGCCGACGCGCTTGCAAGGCGCACCGCGTCCGCGCCGCGCCGCGTAGCCTGCTTGCCTCAGAATTTATAAATCACGTCGAACTGGTTGCGGTTGGCGTAACGGTTGAACGGCGACGTCAGGATGACGTGGTTGACGCGCTGCGAATAGAGCCCGTTCCATTGCAACGTCACGCCGTTGGCGATCTGGTAGCCGATGGTCGGCATATGGGCGCGGCTGTTTGACGGCAGGATGTCGCTGAAGTTGAACGGCACCAGCACCGCGTCCTGCTCGATGCGCGTGAAGTCATACCCGAACATCCAGTCGCCTTTCTCCCTCACCTGACCGACCCGCACACCGGCCCAGACGCCGTCCTTCTCGTCGCTCACGCGGCCCGTGGCATTGTGGACATAATCGAACGTGAAGGTCACCGGAAAACGTCCGCTCGCCGCCCAGGTCAGATTGCCGAGGACGTCCACCAGGTTGAAGCCGGCGAGAAAGCCAATCGGCTGACCCGCCGCATTCCTGCGGATGCGGTTGGTGGTGCCGAGCGCGCCATTCTGATTGCCCGTAAAGCCCGCGCCATTCTGAATGCCGCCGTTGACTTGTGTGGTCGCCACGCCCAGCGCCCCGATGATCTGGTCGGGATGGTTCCAGTCGTAATAAGCGACGTTCACGTTGGCGGAAACCTTCGGCGCGAACTGCCAGTCGGTTTGCGCCTGCCCGCCGTAGAGCACGCCGTCCTTGCCCGCCGAGACTTCGTTGAAGGGCAACTGGAAGGCGACCAGCTTCACCTGTCTGAGCGGCGACTTGGTCTTGAAGTAGAGGGATTCGGACGCGCCTTCGACGTTGACATCATCGTCCCACACCATCTGCGTGCGGCGGAAGGTCGGCTCAAACTTGCCGGCGACCAACTGCACGCCGACGTTCTCGCCCTTCGAGTCGTAGCGGATGAAGGCGCGGTCGAGCGCAAACGGCTTGCGCTCGTAGAAATCGGTGAACGTCTGGTTGGAGCTGATGGGGTCGGTGAAGATGCCCGAGGCTAGGCGCATGCCCCAGTCGAAGTTTTTGTTGAGCGTGCCGTCGAGCGCCAGCCGCGCCCTCACCCGCAGGCGATTGCGGTCGGGCGATTCGGTCAGCGCGTCAAAGCCCTGATTGCGGAACGACTCGAAACGGAAGCGCAGGTCGCCGCTGAAGCGCAAGCTGCCGAAGCGCCTGTAGAGTTCGTCAACGCGCTTCTGCGTTTCGGGCGGCGCGGCCTCGTTCTTGCCCGACGCCGGCACTTGATTCGATGCGACGGCGACAGGCGGCGACGCGGCAGCGGCCGCGGGCTGCGCCGCCTGAAGCGGCGATGTGGCCGGCTGCGCCGATGAGTTATTAGCGTCACGTTTTTCGATGACGGCGCGCAACGCTTGAATCTCGCGCTGCTGCTGCTCGACGAGCCGTTCAAGCGTCTGCATGCGGTCTTCGACCGAAGGCGTCTTGGCGCTGCCGTTGTCCGACTTGGGGGCGCTGCCGTTGGCGTCGCTCGCGGCGCTCTTGTCGTCGCCATTCTTCTGACCGGGGCTGGCCGCATGCGTGTTCAGCGAGACGAGCATCACGAGCAGAAGGGCGACGCTTCGGGCGGCTGAGTTGATTCTCATGAATTCCTCCTGGTGAGCGGTTGTGGGTTGCATATCGAGATCATGGGAGAGACCTCTACAAGACATGTAAATGCGATTTGAACAGAACGAGCAGTATACAAGATGACCGTGAAGGAATTGTAACAATGGTGTAACGGAAACGTTAAAAGAAGTACGGGGCGAGTGAAGTAACCGTTGACGGCGCGCGGCGCTGCGCTTATATTCGCCGTAAATAGAGGAGACAACCGTGGGAGATGAACGCCGAAAAGCATGGCGAACGGGGCTGGTACTGGATGTCTGGTACGAGGGCGAGAGTGTGAGCGGCGAGACGCGCATATCCGACCTCAGCGTGCGGGGCGCGTACGTCGAAACCGTCACCCCGCTGCCGGTCGGCTCGACCTTCGACCTGATCTTCGCGCTCCCCGATGGCTCGGTGATCGAGACGCGAGCCACCGTCGTGCGCAACCAGCCGCACGCGGGCATGGGCGTCCGCTTCGACTTCCTGTCGCCGGAACAGGCCAACACCATACGCCAGTTCATCCGCGCCTGAACGAATTCCCGCGAGCGCACAATGACGGCGCGGGCAACGCCGGGCCTTGCGCTCGCGTCCATCCGCAAGCACACTCAGACTATGACTGAAACCGGGCAGCGAGTGATCGTCACCGGCGCGTCGAGCGGCATCGGGCGCGCGACGGCGGCGCGGTTCTTGAACGACGGCGCAAGTGTCGTGCTCGTCGGGCGGCGCGAAGACGCTTTGCGCGCGGCGGCCGGCGACGCGGCTATTCATGACGGCAATGCCGCCGTCATCGCCGCAGACCTTAGCGACGAGCGGCAGAGCGAAGCCGCGTTCGCGCAGGCCGTCGAGCGACTGGGCGGGCTCGACGTGCTGGTCAACGCGGCGGGCATTTTGAAGTCGGGTAACATCGAGGCGACGACGCTGGCCTTGTGGGATGAGATGATGGGCATCAACCTGCGCTCAGTCTTCCAACTGATGCAGTTGGCCGTGCCGCACCTCGAAGCGTCGCGCGGCAACATCGTCAACGTGTCGAGCGTCACCGGCCTGCGCTCGTTTCCGGGCGTGCTGGCCTACTGTGTGAGCAAAGCCGGGGTAGATCAACTGACGCGCTGCGCGGCGTTGGAGCTGGCACCCAAAGGCGTCCGCGTCAACGCCGTCAACCCCGGCGTCGTCGTCACGGGGCTGCACCGTTCGGGCGGCATGAACGACGACGCGTATGCGGCTTTTCTGGAGCACAGCAAGACGACGCACCCGCTCGGCCGCGTCGGTGTCGCCGACGAGGTCGCCGAGTTGATCGCCTTCCTGGCGTCGGACAAGGCGGCTTGGATCACCGGCGAAACCATCAGTATTGACGGCGGTCGCGCGCTCACTTGTGCGCGATAGGGGAGAGCGATAAGTCATTTCCGAACCCGTTTGTCACGAGACGCGTAGTGTATAATGCTTGCGATCACCAATAGATCACCCAACAACAGAGGAGAGAGAGACGTGAAACGATTCAAACTTATCATCGCAGTCAGCTTCGTTGTCGCCATCATGGCGGCGATGGTCACCCAATCATTCGCCTATCCGCCGTTCCTGGCCAAGGCCCGCAAGTTCGGCGCGAAAGATTGCACCTTCTGCCACGTCGCCCCCGAAGGCGGCGCGCCGTGGAACGCGCGCGGCCAGTGGCTCATCAAGGAGAAAGAGCGGCGCGGCGCGGATGCCATTGATGTCGAATGGCTCGCCTCGTACCAGGAAGGCAGCAAGCCCGGCGACACGAAGCCCGGCGACGCCAAGCCCGCCGACGACAAGAAGCCCGCCAACCCCGCGCCCGCCAAGGTTGACCCGAAAGTCTATGACGCCTACGTCGGCCAGTACGACGCGCCCTTCGGCGTGTTGACGATCAGCCGCGATGGCGACAAGCTCTTCGGCGCTCCCGAAGGCCAGGACAAGGCCGAGCTGGTTCCCGAAACCGAAACCGACTTCAACGTGCCGAGCGTCGGCGTTAAGGTGAAGTTCGTCAAAGACAGCAGCGGCAAAGTCACGCACATGGTTTTGAACCATGACGGCGAGGAGATACAGGCCAAGAAGATCAAGTAAGGGCGATTACTCTTTATGGTAGGGGCAGGGCTCGTCCCTGCCCGGATTGGCG